>JBKPML010000098.1:0-6132 GCA_046732135.1 Actinomycetota bacterium | reverse complement strand
CACCGGTGCTGGTGGCTAGGCGGTCGCTGGCCATCTTCGTACCTTGAGGAGGGCGGATACGGCGATGGAGAACTGGTCCCACAGAACGCGTTGCTCGCTGAGTGCGATGTGCCCGTCCGGAGTGAGGTGGTAAGCGCGGCGCCGCCGTCCACCAACAGTCTGCCAGTCACTAGCGATCAACCCGGCGCGTTCCAGCCGGTGCAGCGCCGGGTAGACCGTGCCCGTCGGCAGATCGAGGGCGCCATCGGTGCCGGAGCGCAGCGACTCGATGACGGCGTACCCGTGTTGCGGGCCGGGCTCGAGGACGGCAAGCAGGAGCGCGTCGAGGTGGCCCTTGAGCAGTTCTGGTCGCATCAACACAACTCCGTGGCCTCCTTGCCTAGATTTCCAGAACAACGCCACTAGTGTAGCGTGGCAATACTTGGTAATACTACATATGAAATGGATTTTAGTAACGAGATTTTCGATCTCGCCCAAGCCGTTACCGCGGACCGCGCGCGGGTGGGCGGGAAGGCGGGTGTCCTTAGCGAGATGGCCACGGCCGGATTCTCCGTCCCGCCGGGCCTGGTCGTCACGGCAGCAGCGCTGGACATCGATGGATGGAAGACATTCCTTGAGGCGGCCGCAGGCAGTCTCGGAGCGCAACGATTCGCGGTTCGGTCTTCAGCTGCTGCAGAGGACTTGGCCGACGCGTCCTACGCCGGTCTCTATGAAACGTACTTGAACGTCCCGATTGAACGGTTGGGCGAGGCGGTACGGCAGTGTTTCGCCGCGACCACAGCCGAGCGGGTGTCGGCGTACCATCAGCGGCACGGCGGCGGCGCGACCGGGATGGCGGTTCTGGTGCAGGCGATGGTGGACCCGGTCGCGGCGGGAGTGGCGTTCACCGCACATCCGGTCAGCGGTGACCGCGACCAGGTGGTGGCCACAGCTATTGCCGGCCTCGGTGATGAGTTGGTGTCCGGCGAAGCAGTTGGCGAGGAGTGGACCATCATCGGGCGGGATGCCTGGACGTCCCGCCCGATGACCCTCGGCAGCGAGGTATTGACGACCGAACAAGCTCAGGCGGTCGCGGACCTGGCCCGCGAGATCGCCGATCGCTATAACCGGCCGCAAGACATCGAGTGGGCCATCGACCAAGACGGCAAGCTGTGGCTGTTGCAGGCTCGGCCGATGACGGCCGTGCCGGTCGCGGTGTCATGGACGGCGCCAGGCCCTGGATTGTGGATGCGTAACTTCCGGCTCGGTGAGTGGCTCCCCGAAGCGGTCACGCCCTTGTTCGCCAGCTGGCTGCTGCCGGCATTGGAGGATGATTCCTCGACGGCATGTACGAAAGCGTTGGGGTTCGGGTGCCATTCCGGTACGCACTCGTCAACGGCTGGTACTACAACTCCACCGCGATCCCCTCACCCACGCTGCTGTTCCGGGTCTTGTGGCAGGGGCGCGGCCGGGCGGTGAAGATCATCTACAACGCGCTGATACGGGTCAACCGAGACCCAGAGGCTGTTGATCGCGCGGTGCTGACCGATCTCTACCGCCAGTGGCGAGACATACGCCTACCCGCTTACCGACAACACGCCACCGACGCCCAGATCGAGGCCACTACGGCTACTCCGGAACAGCTGGCGCAGCAAGTCGACCAGCTGGGCCGGGAAGCCGGCATCTATCTGTGGTATCTGGCGATCGTCGGCGGGTCGGCTTGGAAAATGGAGGCCTGCCTAATGCGCTTCTGCCGTCGACACCTGGCCCCGGTGTTGCCCGAGGAACATGGAGGCTGGCAGGTACTGTTGCGCGGACTGCCGGGTATGCAGCCTGTCAGCACGGCCCATGCGGTGCAAAGCGTCGACTGGTATCACCCGGTCGCCGCTGACCTATCGAACGCGGACATCGAACCGGCGGACGGTGGCCATCGGGAGTCTCGGCTCGCCAAGCAGCGCTCAACGGCCGAGCGAGCGTGCCGGGCCGCCCTCGCAAGTCAACCACGGCTGCTGAGCCAGTTCGAGCGGCTGCTACAGGTCAACCAACGCTATGCGGTCATCCGAGAAGAACAGGCGCGCGACTTCACTCTGGCTTGGCCGGTCATGCGCAGCTGCGTCCGCCTGATCGGTGAGCACTTGGTCGCAAGCGGGGTAGTCGAACAGGCTGATGACGTGTTCTTCTGCACCCGAAACGAAGTGTGCAAGCGGCTGGCTGGTAACGCTGAGTCGATGGTTGTGATCGTGCGAAAGCGCCGCCATCTCTGGCAAAGCCAGCGCAGCCTCGTCGCGCCGTTGGCTCTTGGGCGGCCGGCCCGGCTCATCGGGGACGTGATCGACCGCGCCGTCCAGGAGGTCCGCGGTGAACGGGAGGTCGGCGAGGGCGTGATCGTTGGGCAGCCGGCATCGGCTGGCCGTGCCACCGGACCCGTACGCATCGTGCACGGGCTGCAAGACTTCAGTGGGTTTCGCGCCGGGGATGTCCTGGTCGCAAAAGCCACCGCGCCGGCATGGACGCCTCTGTTCGCCAGAGCAGGCGCGGTGGTCACCGACGGCGGCACCCTCGCCGCACACGCCTCCCTTGTTGCCCGGGAGTACGCCATCCCCGCTGTCGTCGGCACCGGCGACGCCACTGTGCGGCTCCATTCCGGGCAGCTAGTGACAGTCGACGGCGCCGCCGGAACCGTTACTCCTCATGAGAAACCCCTTGCCGATCAGCAGTGAAGGTCAGCTCTGGGAGTTTGACGGCGCAGATGATGTTGCGTAGAGGTGGGCGAGGTGCTGGACGCGACGGTTGAGGTCGGTGTAGGCGCGTTCGAAAGCTGCGTCGGTATTGATTGGCACCGGGTCGGGGATCGACCAGTGCAGCCGCGGAAGGATCTGTCCGAGTTCTTCGTGGGCGTTGTCGCAGACGGCGACGATGAGATCATCGTCGCGCAGGACGTCGTCGAGGGGATTGGGGCGGTTGGGTTCGATGTGGAGTCCATGGCGCTCGGCGACGGTGACGGCTCGCGGGTGGATGCGTGAGCCGGGATGGGTTCCAGCCGAGGCGGCTGGCGTTGTGCTCAGGTGGTTCCAGATGGCGGCGGCGAGCTGGGACCGGGCCGAGTTCGCCGTGCAGACAAACAGCACTCGGACGCCACTGGGGAGATCGTTGGGCATGCGGCCGGAGATGGCTGCTGCCCAGACCGTCGGCTGGTCAAGTCGCAGTTGAACGTAGCTGCGTCGCCGATCGCCTTCGGACCGGACCCGACTGATGATGCCGGCGTCCTCGAGCACGCCGAGATGGTGGGCGAGCAGGTTGCTGCCCAAGCCGACGTCGGTGGCCAACTCGCCCGGTGACGCATCGCCGGCGATAAGCCGATCTACCAGCGCCAGCCGGACCGGCTCACCGAGTGCGGCGAAAACGGCCGCTCGGCCATCCAAGTCCTGGCCCACATTTGCCTCCATCATTACTGACTCAAGTATTGTTGAGATATGGCAGTCGTCAAGCCCACCGCGATGGGAGCGCAGCGGCCGCTGCTCGCTGAGCTGATGGGCACCGCCCTTCTCGTGACGGTGGTGGTGGGCTCCGGTGTTGCCGCAGCCAGACTGTCCCCGGCAGACGATGGTCTCCAGTTGCTGGAAAACAGCACAGCGACGGTGCTCGGACTGGCGGTGTTGATCTTGGTGTTTGGACCGGTGTCCGGCGGCCACTTCAACCCTGTGATATCGGCGGTCGACTGGCTACTGACACGCCGCCGACCAGGCAGAGGCTTGTCAGCCGGCGGCGCGGCCCGATATGGCGCAGCGCAGCTGGTCGGAGCGATCTTGGGTGCGCTGCTGGCCAACATCATGTTTGACCTACCCGCGCTGCAGATCTCGGGCAAGGACCGAATCAGCGCGGGTCATGCTCTGGGAGAGATTGTGGCTACCGCGGGCTTGGTGCTGCTGGTATTCACCCTGGCCCGGACAGGACGGGCCGCATTATCCGCTGCCGCGGTCGCCGCCTATATCGGGGCGGCGTATTGGTTCACGAGCTCCACGTCCTTCGCGAACCCGGCGGTGACGGCGGGCCGGATCTTCTCGGACACCTTCGCCGGCATCGCGCCGACGTCGGCCCTGTTCTTCATCGCTGCCGAACTTATTGGCGGGCTTGTCGGCCTCGGCCTGGTCAGGTTCTTCTTTCCCGACGCCCCGTGACCGCTGTCAGGGCCGTCGTCCCGCATCCAAATCACGTCCCCGAGGAGAGTTAGCTCCCATGTCGAAGCCGAGTGTGTTGTTTGTTTGCATCCACAACGCCGGCCGGTCGCAGATGGCTGCGGCGTTCCTAACCCACCTATCCGCGGGCGCGGTTGAGGTCCGCTCAGCGGGTTCGGAGCCGGCCGATCGGGTCAACCCGGCGGCTGTGGAGGCCATGGCCGAGGTCGGGATCGACATAGCCGCTGAGAAGCCGAGGATTCTGACCGACCAGGCTGTCCGCGAATCCGATGTTGTGATCACCATGGGCTGCGGAGACACCTGCCCCTTTTATCCGGGCAAACGTTACGAGGACTGGGTGCTGGACGACCCGGCCGGCAAGGATGTCGCGGCCGTCCGGCCCATCCGCGACGCGATCCGACACCGTGTCGAGGCACTCCTGGTCGAGCTGGTTCCGGCAGGCCAGAAGTGAAGAATCGCCCGATCCGGAGCGGCTCGAAAACCGACCTGGACTCAGCGGCAACATCAGCTGTGAACCGGTTCAGCGAGACGGCGAGGCGATCAATCCGGCTAACGTGTCCAAGGTGCCGGGAACGAGTTTGTAATAGGCCCACTTCCCGCGTTGTTCGCGGGTCAGGATGCCGGCATCCACTAGCAACTTGAGATGGTGTGAGACTGTCGGCTGGCTCAAACCAACGGGCTCGGTCAGGTCGCAGACGCACGCCTCCTGGTCAGGGTGGGCCGCCACCAGCGAGATGAGTCTGAGGCGGGTGGGGTCGGACAGCGCCCTGAAGCCGGCCGCCAGAGTGGCCGCCTCGTCTGGCTTGATCACGTCACGGATGACCGGCGTGCAGCAGTCGGTGAGCAACGGCAAGGTTGGACGATGGGTTGGGGTTAGCTGGGCGGTGGGCATATCTTCAGCATGACACATATTGACAAACCTCGATGTATCCCTAAACTCGTATCGACAACCTTCAATGCGAGAGGGGTCCGACGATGTCAGAGACCACTACTGAACAGCTGCGCGAGCAGGTGCGCGAACGATATGCGGCGGCGGCCGTAACAGTCACGTCAGGCGAGGGGACGGCATCGTGCTGCGACGACACGTGCGGAGACGGTGGCTCATGCTGCGGCCCGACTGTTTTGGAGGTCGACGACAGCTTCGGCAGCGCACTTTATGCAGCGACGGACCGCGACAGCCTCCCCGTGGCAGCAGTGGCGGCCAGCCTGGGCTGCGGCAACCCCATCGCCGTGGCGGAGCTGCGGCCGGGTGAAACGGTGCTGGACCTCGGCTCAGGCGGCGGGATCGACGTGCTGCTGTCGGCCCGTCGCGTCGGCGAGACCGGATTTGCCTACGGCGTAGACATGACCGACGAAATGCTCGACCTCGCCCGAGCCAACGCCGCCCAGGCCGGCGCCACCAACGTCGAGTTCCTCAAAGGCACCATCGAGGACATCCCGCTGCCGAATGAATCAGTGGACGTGGTGATCAGCAACTGTGTAATCAACCTATCGGTCGACAAGCCCAAGGTGATCAACGAAATGTTTCGGGTGCTCAGCCCCGGTGGCCGAATCGGTATCAGCGATGTAGTAGCCGAGGACCACCTAAACCTGGAGGAACGGGCCGAACGAGGCTCCTACGTCGGCTGCATCGCCGGAGCCCTGTCTCGGCAGGAATACCTCGACGGCCTCACCTCCGCCGGCTTCACCAACGCGACCGTCCGTTTCACCCACCAGGCCGCGGACGGCCTGCACAGCGCCATCATCAAAGCCGTCAAACCGGAGAGCTCACGTCGATGACCGCCAAATTCACGAGTCGTTCCGGGTGGCACATGCTTTGAAACCCCGATGCCGAAACGACGCGGTCGGTGAAAGGAAACGTAGGTCGAGTGCTTGATAGCTCCCCGTGTCCGACGCTAGGGCTGTCGGATTACCTCGGTGAGAGCATCTTGGCTCCGGGCGATTCAACGCCGACCCG
>JBKPML010000097.1:0-50029 GCA_046732135.1 Actinomycetota bacterium | reverse complement strand
GTGGAGATCGAGCGGACTCGTGATCGGGTTCGGGTCGACATCTACACCGCCCGGCCGGGCATCGTCATCGGCCGCAACGGCGCCGAGGCGGAGCGGGTCCGTAGCGATCTCGAGAAGCTGACCGGCAAGCAGGTTCAGCTGAACATTCTCGAAGTCAAGAATCCGGAGACGGATGCCCAGCTGGTCGCGCAGGCCACCGCTGAACAGCTTGCGTCCCGCGTGCAGTTCCGACGGGCGATGCGCAAGGCGCAGCAGAGTGCGATGCGCGGCGGCGCCCAAGGCATCCGCATCCAGTGCTCCGGACGCCTCGGCGGTGCCGAGATGAGCCGCTCTGAGTTCTACCGGGAGGGCCGCGTGCCGCTGCACACCCTCCGTGCCGACATCGACTATGGCTTCCACGAAGCCAAGACCACCTTCGGCCGAATCGGCGTGAAGGTGTGGATCTACAAGGGCGAAGTTGCCGGCAGCCGTACGGAGCGCGCTGCGCAGAAGGCCGCCCGCAATGCGGCCGGCGGTCGGGCCCGTCCGACCAGGACAGGACGTCCGGGGCGTACCGAGACCCGGCCCGAGCGCGGCGGGCGGCGCCGCCTGGAGGGTGCGGCCGAGGGCACGGCTCCAGTCGAGGTCGGCGCCGCGACCGAGGCGCCAGGACAGGAGGGCTGAGCAATGCTGGTTCCTCGCAAAGTGAAGTTCCGCAAGCAGCACCATCCGGGCCGTCGCGGTGCCGCGAAGGGTGGCACCAGGCTCGCCTTCGGCGACTACGGCATTCAGGCATTGGGCGGTGGCTACCTCACCAACCGGCAGATCGAGTCGGCACGTATCGCGATGACCCGGCACATCAAGCGCGGCGGCAAGGTGTGGATCAACGTGTATCCAGACCGGCCGCTCACCAAGAAGCCCGCCGAGACGAGGATGGGCTCTGGCAAGGGGTCACCGGAATGGTGGATCGCGAATGTCAAGCCCGGGCGGGTGCTGTTCGAGCTTTCGGGTGTCCACGAAGACGTCGCCCGGGAAGCCATGCGCTTGGCCATTCATAAGTTGCCGATGAAGGCGCGGTTCATCAAGCGCGAGGCGGGTGAGATCTGATGGCCAAGGCGACAACCGCGGCTGAGCTGCGCGGTATGAGCCGCAACGACCTCGACACCAAGGTGACCGAGCTGAAGGAGGAGCTGTTCAACCTCCGCTTCCAGGCGGCCACCGGTCAGCTGGAGTCACATGGCCGGCTTCGTGCGGTGCGCAAGGACATCGCGCGGATTTACACCGTGCTCCAGGAGCGTGAACTGGGGATCGTCGAAGATCCGGACGCAGAGGAAGTAAAGGCTTGATATGACCGAGAAGACAATCCAGCCGGAGATGGAACGTGGGCGGCGCAAGGTCCGTGAGGGCTACGTCGTCAGCGACAAGATGGACAAGACCGTTGTGGTGGTTGTCGAGGATCGGGTGAAGCACCGGCTGTACGGCAAGGTGCTGCGACAGACATCGCGGCTTCAGGCTCACGACGAGGCCAACAGCGCCGGCGTGGGCGACCGTGTCCGGATCATGGAGACTCGCCCGCTGAGTGCCACGAAGCGCTGGCGGCTGGTCGAGATCCTCGAGAAGGCCAAGTAGGAGAGATCAGATGATCCAGCAAGAGTCGCGGCTGAAGGTCGCCGACAACACGGGCGCCAAGGAGATCTTGTGCATCCGGGTTCTCGGTGGTTCCGGTCGCCGTTACGCCGGCATCGGTGATGTCATTGTCGCCACGGTCAAGGACGCCATCCCTGGTGGCAATGTCAAGAAGGGGGAGGTTGTCAAGGCGGTGGTCGTCCGTACTGCGAAGGAGCGCCGCCGCGCCGACGGCTCCTACATCAGGTTCGACGAGAACGCCGCCGTGATCTTGAGGCCCGACGGTGAGCCACGCGGCACCCGCATCTTCGGCCCCGTTGGCCGTGAGCTCCGCGAGAAGCGCTTCATGCGCATCATCTCGCTCGCACCAGAGGTGATCTGAGAATGGCAAACAAGAAGACAGGGCCGACGAAGCAGACCTCAGCGCACAATGGCGTGCTGCACGTGCGCAAGGGCGATCGGGTGAAGGTCATCTCCGGCAAGGACAAGGGCCTCGTCGGTGAGGTGATTGCGGTCTATCCCGACCGTAACCGGTTGACCGTTGCGGGCGTCAACATCGTCAAGCGCCACCTGCGTGACACATCGGCACAGCCGCAAGCAAGGCAAACCACCAAGGGCGGGATCGTCTCCTCCGAGGCGCCGATCGATGCGTCAAACGTGCAGCTCGTGGTGAAGAACGACAAGGGCGATGAGGTGGTGACCCGGGTGGGCTACAGCCGTACCGAGGTCACCAAGCGGCGGCCGGACGGTTCGGAGTACAAGTCGACCCGCAGCGTACGGA
Organism: Actinomycetota bacterium; assembly: GCA_046732135.1. Lineage (GTDB taxonomy): Bacteria > Actinomycetota > Actinomycetes > Propionibacteriales > Propionibacteriaceae > Microlunatus. Next base: position 47,643 of record JBKPML010000097.1, on the reverse strand, counting down.
TCGCCAGGGTGACCGGGGAGGAGATCTGATGAGCACGGCAACTGCGGAGACGCGCGTGATGCCGCGTTTAAAGCAGCGTTACCGAGACGAGATCGTTCCGGCGCTGCGACAGGAGTTCTCGATTGGCAACGTCATGCAGATCCCAAACCTGGTCAAGATCGTGGTCAACATGGGCATTGGGGAGGCAGCCCGGGACTCGAAGCTGATGGATGGCGCGATCCGTGATCTCGCCACCATCACCGGCCAGAAGCCGGTCGTCACCAAGGCACGCAAGTCGATCGCTCAATTCAAGCTGCGCGAGGGCATGCTGATCGGGGCCCACGTGACGTTGCGCGGCGACCGGATGTGGGAGTTCGCCGATCGGCTATTGACTCTCGCATTGCCCCGAATTCGCGACTTCCGAGGTCTCTCGCCGAAGCAGTTCGATGGCCGCGGCAACTACACGTTCGGCCTCAACGAGCAAGTCATGTTCCATGAGATCAACCAGGACAGGATCGACCGGATCCGCGGCATGGACATCACGTTCGTGACCAGCGCACCGGACGACGAACAGGGTCGCGCGTTGCTGCGGCACCTCGGCTTCCCCTTCAGGACGAACTGAGAAAGGCGCCCCAATATGGCCAAGACAGCGCTCCGAGTGAAGCAAGGACGCAAGCCCAAGTTCGAGGTACGTGCCTATACCCGCTGTCAACGGTGCGGCCGCCCGAAGGCGGTCTACCGCAAGTTCGGCCTGTGCCGAATCTGTCTCCGGGAGATGGCCCACAAGGGCGAGCTTCCGGGCATCACGAAGTCGAGCTGGTGAGGTAGTTATGACCATGACCGATCCGATCGCGGACATGCTGACGCGGGTACGCAATGCCAGTCAGGCGTACCACGAGACCGCGACCATGCCGCATAGCACGATCAAGGTGGGAATCGCCGAGATCTTGGCCAACGAGGGTTACATCGCGGGCTATTCGGTGAACGAGCCGGCCGAGGGTCAGATCGGCAAGACACTGTCGATCACGCTCAAATACGGCCAGAACCGTGAGCGTTCGATCGCCGGTGTGCGCCGGATCTCCAAGCCGGGTCTGCGGGTGTACGCCAAGTCAACCGGGCTGCCCAAGGTGTTGGGCGGCCTGGGCATCGCGATCATCTCGACCTCCCAGGGCCTGCTTACTGACAAGCAGGCACACAACTCGCGCGTAGGCGGCGAAGTGCTCGCCTACGTCTGGTGAGAAGGGGGTAGCAGGCATGTCGCGCATTGGCAGGCTGCCGGTTCCGGTTCCGTCCGGTGTCGAGGTGAGCCTCGACGGCCAGTCGGTGTCGGTGAAGGGCCCGAAGGGCACGCTGCAACACGTCGTGGCTGAACCGATCAAGGTTGCGCGCGCGGACAGCGGCGAGCTGGAGGTCACCAGGCCGGACGACGAGCGGTTGAGCAAGTCGCTGCATGGCCTGACCCGAAGCCTGGTGGCCAACATGGTGACCGGTGTGACCGACGGCTACGAGAAGAAACTGGAGATCGTCGGAGTGGGCTACCGGGTCATCGCGAAGGGTCCGACCGAGCTGGAGTTTTCGCTCGGTTACAGCCATCCGATTACGGTCAACGCTCCAGACGGGGTGAGTTTCAACGTGGAGGCGCCCACCCGGTTCTCGGTGCTGGGCATCGACAAACAGCAGGTTGGTGAAGTTGCGGCCAACATCCGCAAGCTGCGCAAGCCGGAGCCCTACAAGGGCAAAGGCGTTCGATACGCGGGCGAGAGGGTCCGCCGCAAGGCCGGAAAGGCTGGTAAGTGATGGCAGTGTCGCTCTCTTCCCGGAAGAGCACGGCGGCCAAGCCCCGTGCGCGGATGCGCCGCCAGTTGCGCGGGCGCAAGAAGATCTTCGGAGCGCCCAACCGGCCCCGGATGGTGGTCACTCGTTCTGCCCGGCATATCTCAGTGCAGGTGATCGATGACGTGGCGGGGCATACCGTCGCCTCGGCGTCCAGCATGGAGTCCGCGCTGCGCAGTGCAGCGGGAGACAAATCAGAGAAGGCTAAGCAGGTCGGCGGTCTGGTGGCGGAGCGGGCCAAGGCCGCAGGTGTTCAAAAGGTGGTCTTCGACCGCGCCGGCCACATGTACCACGGTCGAATCGCGGCCCTGGCGGACGGCGCCCGCGAGGGCGGCCTCGGCTTCTGACGAAAGAAACGGAGAGTAGATCGAATGACGGTGACCCAAACGCAACGCCGCAGCGGCGGCGTCGGTGGGGAGCGTCGCGGACGTGACGATCGTCGTGGTGGCCAGGCGCCCGAGAAGAGCAACTACATCGAGCGTGTGGTTGCCATCAACCGTGTGGCGAAAGTAGTCAAGGGTGGTCGGCGGTTCAGCTTCACCGCGCTGGTCGTCGTGGGCGACGGCGACGGCACAGTCGGCGTCGGCTATGGCAAGGCCAAGGAGGTACCTGCGGCGATCGCCAAGGGTGTCGAGGAGGCGAAGAAACACTTCTTCTCCGTTCCTCGGATCCAGGGCACCATCCCGCACCCCGTACAGGGCGAGAAGGCGGCCGGTGTGGTTCTGCTTCGCCCGGCCTCGCCCGGTACCGGTGTCATTGCCGGTGGCTCGGCACGAGCCGTCCTGGAATGCGCCGGCGTCCGCGATGTGCTGGCGAAGTCGCTCGGTTCGGCGAATGCGATCAATGTGGTCCACGCAACGGTGGCCGCGTTGGAGCAGCTGGAACAACCCGAGACAGTTGCTCAGCGACGCGGCAAGCCGGTCGAGGATGTGGCTCCGGCTGCCATCCTGCGGGCCCGTTCGGCGGTGAGCTCATGATGGGTCGGCTGAAGGTACGCCAGGTGCGAAGTGCGGTTGGCGGCAAGCAGAACCAACGGGACACGCTGCGCACGTTGGGTTTGCGCAGGATTGGCGACGAGTCGGTGCGAGATGATCGGCCGGAGGTTCGCGGCATGATCAATGCGGTCTCCCACCTGGTGGCCGTCGAGGAGGTCGACTGACATGACACTGAAGGTCCATCATCTGCGCCCGGCGCCGGGCGCCAAGACGGCGAAGACTCGGGTCGGTCGTGGGGACGGCTCCAAAGGCAAGACTGCGGGCCGCGGAACCAAGGGCTCCGGTGCGCGGGATCGGCTGCCGCAGAACTTCGAGGGCGGTCAGATGCCGTTGCATATGCGCGTGCCGAAGTTGCGTGGCTTCTCCAACCCCTTCCGGGTGGAATACCAGGTGGTCAACGTGTCGCGCCTTGGCGAGCTGTTTCCCGAAGGCGGCTCCATTGGCGTCGATGAACTGGTGGCCGCCGGCGCCGTACGGGCCGGTCAGCCGGTCAAGGTGTTGGGCAACGGCGACATCTCGGTCACGGTACAGGTCAGCGCGCACGCGTTCTCCGCATCTGCGAAGGACAAGATCGCTGCCGCCGGTGGGACTGCCACCGAAATCTGAGCGCTTCGCCGGCTGGCTGGGCGGACCTAGGGTGGCCGAGTGACGCACCGCATTGAGCTGACCGATGCGACCGTACGGGAGTGGGACGCGACCGTCCTACACTCGTCACGCGACGACGGGATCGTGCTGGACAGATCGGCGTTCTATCCCGGCGGGGGCGGGCAGCCGCCGGATGCGGGCGTGCTGCTGTGGGGCGGGGTGCAGACCCGCATCCTCAGCGCGCGGCAGGCGGACGACGTGTATCTGATCCCCCACGAGGATGACCCATTGCCGCCGCCAGCAACGGCCGTACGGGGAGCCCTCGACGATGTGCGCCGAAGCTTGTTGATGCGGACCCACTCCGGCATGCACGTGCTGTCGGCGGTCGTGTTCCGTGACTTCGCGGCCAAGGTCACCGGATCATCGATGGATCCTGGACTGGGCCGAATGGACTTCAACCTCACTGAGCTGCCAGCGGACTTCACTTCAGCGGTTGAGGATGCCTGCAACGCCGCCATCCAGGCCGACCATCGGGTCCAAGTCCGCTTCGTTCCGGTTGACCAGATAGCGAATATGGCCGAGTTGAGCCGCGCCGAGGAAGTGCGGATCCCCCAAGGTCTGAATGAAGTACGGATCATTGACCTGGTTGGTCTCGACGTGCAGGCGGATGGCGGCACACACGTCGCCTCGACTCGGCAGATCGGCCGATTCAAGGTACGAAAGACTGAGAGCAAGGGTCGCGGCTTCCGCCGGATTCGGTTCGCCATCGAGTGAGAGATGGGTCAGCGATAGGGGTTTCGGCCGGACTCTTGATAAAGTCGGGCGGTCCTGCACGTTCTCGCCAGCCAGCCGGGCGTCCCCATAGACGTGCTAGGACTGTTCGATAGAAAGGGAGGCACGGGTGCTCGCCGCCTTCGCCAATGCATTCCGGACGCCGGATCTGAGGAAGAAGATCCTCTTCACCCTCGGCATCCTGGCTATCTTCCGGCTGGGCTCCATCATTCCGACGCCGAACGTCAACGTTGAGCAGGTCGACTTCTGTGTCAAGCAGGCAACGACTGGCGCCAATCAGGGCCTCTATTCGCTGATCAATCTGTTCTCCGGCGGCGCGCTGCTACAGCTGGCCATCTTCGCACTGGGCATCATGCCCTACATCACCTCCAGCATCATCCTGCAGCTGCTGACCGTGGTCATTCCCCGGCTGGAAGCGCTCAAGAAGGAGGGCCAGGCGGGACAGGCGAAGATCACCCAGTACACGCGCTATCTCACGCTCGTGCTGGCGGTGCTCAACTCGACGGCGTTCGTCACCATTGCGGTCAACGACCGTCTCTTCGTCGGCTGCACCGGTCTGGTGCACGACAAGAGCATCTTCCCGGTCACCGTCATGATCCTGACTATGACGGCCGGTACTGCCGTGATCATGTGGCTCGGTGAGTTGATCACCGAGCGCGGCGTCGGCAACGGGATGTCGGTGATGATCTTCACCCAGATCGCAGCCACCTTCCCACAGGCGCTGTGGAGCATCAAGGTGGCACGTCCGGGGGCCAACGGCTGGGTCGTTTTTCTACTCGTCATCGCGCTCGGCCTGGTGGTGATGGCCGGCGTCATCTTCGTCGAGCAATCTCAACGGCGCATTCCGGTCCAGTACGCCAAGCGGATGGTCGGCCGCCGGATGTTCGGTGGCACCACGACGTATATCCCGATAAAGGTGAATCAGGCTGGCGTCATCCCGGTCATCTTCGCGTCTTCGCTGCTGTACCTGCCCGCGCTGTACTCCCAGTTCCGCCCGGAAGGCAAGGTCTCCAGTTGGATTCAGGCCAACTTCGTCAAGGGCGACCATCCGCTCTACATGATCAGCTTCTTCCTGCTGATCGTGTTCTTCGCCTACTTCTACGTCGCGATCACGTTCAATCCCTCGGAGGTCGCCGACAACATGAAGAAGTACGGCGGCTTCATTCCCGGCATCCGCGCGGGCAAGCCGACCGAGGACTACCTGAGCTTCGTCCTGTCGCGTTTGACGTTCCCTGGCTCGCTCTACCTTGGCCTGATCGCTCTGTTGCCGTCGGTTGCCTTTATCTTCTTGAACGCCAACCAGAACTTCCCGTTCGGGGGCACGTCGATCCTGATCATCGTTGGTGTCGGACTGGACACCGTCAAACAGATAGAAAGCCAGCTTCAGCAACGTCACTATGAAGGGTTCCTCCGCTGATGCGACTGTTGATCATGGGTCCACCCGGTGCGGGGAAGGGCACGCAGGCACAGCGGGTCGCCGAGCACTACGCGATACCGGCGATTTCGACCGGCGACATCTTTCGCGCCATGAAGACCGCCGACACCCCTCTTGCTCGACAGTTGCGCGCGATCATGGACTCCGGCGGCTACGTCAGCGATGAGATCACCAACGCGATCGTGGCGGAACGGCTGGCGCAGAGCGACTGCGCCGCTGGCTTCCTGCTCGACGGCTATCCGCGTACCCTGCAGCAGGTCGAGACCCTCGACAACATTCTGGCAGCCACCGGAAAGGAGTTGGATGCCGTGATCTCTTTGATCGCCGATGTCGATGAGGTCGTTGATCGGCTGCTCAAGAGGGCGGAGATCGAAGGCCGTACCGACGACACGGCTGACACCATTCGACGGCGGCAGGCCATCTTCGTGCAGGAGACTGAGCCGCTGTTGGAGGTCTACCGGGCACGTGGGCTGCTGGTCGAGGTCAATGGTTTGGGGGCAATAGATGAAGTCTCAGCTCGATTGTTCGCTGCTTTGGACGCACGTCGAAACGAACTCGCAACCTCGTAGCGCGCTGATCGGATGAGCGAGCCCTCGAGCGTCTGGACTTTTTTGTCCAACCACGGCCACGTCCTGGTCGCCCTCGCGGCTGATCCGCACGCGCGGATGCGAGACGTCGCGCAGCGGGTTGGCATTACCGAACGTGCTGTTCAGCTGATCGTGCGAGACCTCCAGCAAGCCGGCTATCTCGAGGTCAAACGGATCGGCCGCCGCAACACCTACACAGTCATCACCGAGCGGCCGCTGCGCCATCCGCTGGAACAGCACGCTCGGATCGGTGATTTCCTAGAAGTGCTGCGGCCACACGGGCCTATTCCGTAGGTTCGCCGACTCTCACCAAACCGGCAGCGCCGTCCAGGGTGACGAGCTGACCGGTCTCTATCCGGTTGGTCGCATCCGTGACACCAACCACCGCAGGGATGCCGTATTCGCGGGCGACGACCGCACCATGAGAGTTGGAGCCGCCCATCTCCATCACCAGGCCGCCTGCGGTCAGGAACAGCGGAGTCCAGCCGGGATCAGTCGACGGCGCAACCAAGATCTCCCCGGGCTCAAGCCGAGCACCGACCGGCTCGAGGATGACCCGGGCTCGTGCGGTGACCGTGCCGGGGGATGCTGGACTGCCCGATATGGCACCGTCGGCCGTTTGCCCTGCTGCGGCTACGGCTTCAAGTTCAGTGCCATCGGAGAGCAGCAGCCGGGGTATATGCCGCCGCCGGAGCTCGAGCTCGTATGCCTCCCGCCGCTGGGTGACCAGGTTCTGCATGGCTTCGCCGGACAAAGCTCGGCGGGCCTCGGCAATGTCAAGGAAGAAGATGTCATCGGGCATCTCGATCGAACCCTGGTCAGCGAGCGCCTCGCCAACCTCGACGAGATGCTCCCGCAGCGCGCTAAGGGTGAGGACAAGCAGGTTCTTCGGACTCTCCCGTAAGCCCACCAGCTTGCGGGCGCGATCGAGCGCAAAGCGCACGAAGCGAGCCTTGGCATGGCTGCGCTGCTCGGCGCGCCGAATCAATTCGGCGATCATGGCCGAGGCGGCCACTTCTCCTTGCTCGAATTGCGCGGCTGGCGCAAGATCAGGATCCTCCAGCCGTAGGTAGTTGCTGATCGCACCGACGATGTGACTGGGATCGTCGGACCACCGCGGCATCCCAAGATCGATTTCAGCCACCGCCCGATGGCCATAGCGGCGGAGGAATCCGGTCAGCGCCTGCTGGGCGACCGGCGGCAGCGTACGGTTTCGGTACCGAGCTGTCAGTGAAGCTGTGCTGCCCTCGGAGAAGGCGCGAGCCGAGTCCGCATCAGCGCGGATTCGTGAAGTCAGCCGCCACAACTCCAGATCCATCTCGGTCGTCACGTTGTTCGGCAGGCCACGCAGCACGGTTTGGAGGTCACCCGGCTGTGCCAGATCGCCGAGTGCGTTGCGCGCCAGGCGGAGGATCAACAAGCCTGCGGCGGCATGGCTGAATACGGTCGGCATGATGAGAAACAAATCGTTGCCCAGCTGCCGTTCCACATGGTCCAGACGCTGGGCAACGGTCGCGTCGGCGGGCAGGCTGGCGGCCATCCGCAGCCGGCGTTCCACTCGATCGATCAGTGGCGGTGCGATGGCCGGGTTGATCAACGTTGCAGCGAGTCGCAGCGGAACCTGCGTTCGAATGACCAGGAGCCGTGCAACTGGAGGAATCGCTTTCCACGGCAGCCGGCCGGTGATCGGGAAGCGCGGATCACTGGTAAGGGTGGAGAGGACCCGGGATGACCGAGCCTCCATTGCGCCGAACGCACCGATGACGAGCCGGCGGCCCAGCCTGCTGCGAAGCGCCGGGGAGATGTCCACGAAAGCGCGCTGCGCGGCTATTGCCAGTGACGACGGTCCCGCACGCCTATCTGCGGGTGGGTGACCTAACGCCGCCCCCACCGATGAACCGATCAGCCGGAAGGCTGCCAGTCCCATCGGCGTGATCGGTCGAGTGAGGCCCTGGGCCAGCGTCATGCACAAGAAAAGGGCAGGTGTAGCCCCGTCGGGGCCAGGCACCGGGTACAAGGTAGTGATCGGCCGGGCCTGGGTAAGCCAGAACTGCCCGTTTGCATCCAGCGCCCACTCCATGTCCTGAGGTGCCTGGTAGTGATCCGAAACCCCCCGCCCAAGATCGGCCAGTTCGAGGATTTGATCGTCGGTCAGGCACGGTTCAGCGCTGCGATCACCCAGTTCCTCACGATCCGTCCCACCGCCCGCCCGCGCCTTGATGAGAAGCCGCTTGTCGCCAAGCCGGCGCTGCACTATCGACCGGCTGGCGGAGTTCACCACGAAATGATCAGGGTTGACTGCGCCCGACACAATCGCCTCGCCCAATCCCGCACTTGCATCGATCACCGTTTCGTGCCGATTGCCAGTGACGGGGTTGGCGGTGAACATCACGCCTGCTGCCAGTGCATCGACCATCTGCTGGACAACGACGGCCAGCGATACCGTTCGATGATCGATCCCGTTGCTGTTGCGATAGCTGACCGCTCGGTCGGTCCATAGCGATGCCCAGCAGCGCCGGATTGCCTCCAGCAGTTCCGACTCACCCACGACATTCAGGTATGTGTCCTGTTGCCCGGCGAAGCTGGCGTACGGCAGATCCTCCGCGGTCGCCGACGAACGTACCGCCACCGGCCCGGCCTCGCCCAGCTCCCGGTACCGGTTGCCGATCGCGGCACGAAGTTGATCTTGGACCGGTGCATTGAGCACCCGCGACCGGGCTTCCTCCGCTAGCTCGGCGAGAACCGTCGGGTCGGCGGCCTCCGCCAGCTTGTCCAGCAAGTCGCTCAACTGATCACCAACGACAAGTCGATAAGCGTCGGTGGTGACGCAGAAGCCCTGTGGCACCGGCAGACCCGCGGCGCGCATGATTCCCAGATTGACCGCCTTACCACCTGCAACACTGATCATCGAGCCGTCAATGCCAGCAAGGTCGAGCAGCGTCGTCATAGGAAGACGATAGGGCGACCGGCCGGCTAATTAAACACTTGATGAATTTCGGCGTTGACCGCGATGTCAGCAGTTCCAGGTAGCTTGTCTTTTCATGACGATTGCCGTCGATGACCAATTGTTCGCCGAGCTGGTCGAGCCTCTGCGCGGCGAATTGACAGCCCACTGCTATCGCATGCTGGGCTCCGTTCAGGACGCCGAGGACCAGGTCCAAGAAACCTACCTGCGAGCCTGGCGGGCCTTCCCTAGCTTTGAGAACCGATCGTCCATTCGCACCTGGATGTATCGGATCGCGACAAATGTCTGTCTGACCGCCTTGAACGGTCGTGACCGGCGTCCGATGCCCACCGGTCTTGGCCAGCCGGCATCCGATCCACGCGGGTCGCTTGAGTCGCACCCCGAGATCGGCTGGTTGGAACCGATTCCCGACACGGTCGTCTGGGGCGGGAAGGCAGCCGATCCTGCGGCCGAGGTGGTCGATCGGGAGAGCGTGCGGCTGGCTTTTGTCGCGGCCTTGCAACATCTGACGCCGGCGCAGCGCGCTGTTGTGATCTTGCGCGATGTGCTGGCCTGGCAGGCGAGTGAGGTGGCCGATCTCCTGGCGCTGTCGGTAGCGGCGGTCAACAGCAGTTTGCAGCGCGCACGAGCGCAGCTGCACAAGCTGAATCCAGACGATGCCGACGAGCCCATGGACGATGAGCGCGCCCGGGAGTTTCTGCGTGATTACGTCGCCGCCTTCGAGAACTACGACGTGCAGCGGATCGTCGACCTGCTCACCAAGGACGTGGTCTGGGAAATGCCGCCATTCCTTGGCTGGTATCGGGGCGCGGAGGCGGTCGGTCAGCTGATCTCCAAGCACTGTCCCGCCGAGGGAGCTGGCGATCAGGCGCTGATACCAGTGTCGGCCAACGGTCAGCCAGCATTCGGTCTGTACATGAAGCAACCGGACGGATCTTACGCGGCCTTTCAGCTGCAGGTTCTTACCCTCGGTCGCAGCGGTGTCTCGCATGTCTCCGTCTTCTTCGACACGGCGCTTTTCGCCAGATTCGGGCTGCCCGATACCCTCAGTCGTTGACGAAAAGAGGCTCCATGGCGCAAGCGCGACTCGACCGTGGTCCGGCCGCTTCAGGGCCGCCCAGGCCAGCTCCACCGGCCTCGGCGCTGGCAACCGCGTCATCGGGCCTGTTCGTGCTGGCTGCCATGGTGATTGTGGCTGCCGGGCTGCGTGCCGTGAACAGCATCATTGCCCCTTCGTTCCTTGTCTTGACGCTTGTCATCACGGTCCAGCCGTTGCGAATGATCCTCGTGCGGCGACGGGTGCCGAGTTGGCTGGCGAGTGTCGTGGTGCTGCTGAGCGTCTACGCACTGCTGGTCATCGTTCTCGGTTCGGCTGTCTGGACGTTGACCCGGCTGGTGGACACCCTGCCGTCGTACGCCGACGCATTCAGCGATCTATTCAACTCGGGTCTGGATCAGTTGAGCCGATTCGGCGTCGAAACCGACGATCTGCGCAGGCTGATAGCGGGGTTCAATCTCTCGAGCTTTGCCGGTGTGGCGTCACAGATCTTGAGCACCATTACCAGTGGACTTTCGCTGCTGGCTCTCTTGGTGGCAATGGTGGTGTTCATTACCTTCGATGCGGCCGGCATCAACGAGCGGATCGCCCTGCTCCGCAACTACCGCCCAAACGTCGCCAACGCGCTCACCGATTTCGCAGCCAGTGTTCGTAAATACTGGGTGGTAACGACCATTTTCGGCCTCGTTGTAGCGATCATCGATGTGGTGGCGCTATTGATCATCGGTGTGCCGCTGGCACTCACCTGGGGCGTGCTGGCTTTCGTTACGAACTACATCCCCAACATTGGTTTCCTGCTTGGGCTGATCCCGCCGACGCTGATCGCCCTGCTGGACGGTGGCTGGGGTCCTGCGCTCGCGGTGGTCATCTCGTACAGCGCTGTGAACTTCGTGATTCAGACGCTGATCCAGCCCCGATTCACTGGTGATGCGGTGGGCATTGCGTCGACCGTCACATTCTTGTCCTTGATCATCTGGGCCTTGATCCTCGGGCCGCTGGGAGCACTGCTGGCGGTGCCGGCGACGCTACTGGTGAAGTCACTTCTCGTCGACCACGGCGACCGTAGTCGTTGGCTCGGCGCACTGCTCAACGCAACTCCTGAGTTCGCCGACCCCGAACACCCGGTCACGGACGCGCCCGAAGCCGCAGCCAAAGAGGAGGCAGTCCGGCCCTGAGCCGCCCACGGGCCGCGTAGACGGGTGCGGCTGCGGGCGTCGGCCAATCGCGCGCCGCTGAGCCGAGGAGGAGCGAGTGAAGGTGCTGTTGCTTTGCGAGCGACGACGACGCCTGCGGCTTTGAGCGCGATGCGCGAGCAGCCTAAGAACCGGCTGGGAGCGTCGGCCAATCGCGCGCCGCTGAGCCGAGGAGGAGCGAGTGAAGGTGCTGTTGCTTTGCGAGCGACGACGACGCCGGCGGCTTTGAGCGCGATGCGCGAGCAGCCTAAGAACCGTCCCAGGTTTGGTGGCCGAGTAGCCTGACCTGATGTGAGCAGCAGCAGCAGCAATCTGCCGATTTCCTCGCCCTATCGCAGCAAACCGAACGCGCCAGTGACGGATGCCGAACGCGACCAGCTCACTTCGCGACTCAATGCGGCATTCACCGACGGCAAGCTCGAGCAGGAGGACTATGAGTTCCGGCTCGATCAGCTGTACGCCGCGACCCGGATGGGTCAGCTCCTGCCTGTGGTGGAAGGTCTGCCACCCATGCCGACCTACTCCAATCCCGAGATTGTCGCCAGCAACGACGGCGAACCTGGACAGCTCGCGGAACCTAGAAATGCCAGCCGCTTTGCGTTGCTTCTGCTAGCGGTGGTTGCGGTTGTCGTCGTCCTGATTGCACTACTCTTGGTGGTCGTTTTCTAACGTCACCGCAGCCCAGGTCAGATTTGGGTGACTTGGCAAAACCGCGTATGGTTATCTGTCGGCCATCTATGCCGTTGGCCGATGTGGCATGCAGTCAATTCGAAGAGAGTTTATGGCGAAGAAGGAAGGCGCGCTCGAGCTGGAGGGCACCGTGGTTGAGGCACTGCCCAATGCGATGTTTCGCGTTGAGCTGGCCAACGGCCACAAAGTGCTGGCCACGATCAGCGGCAAGATGCGGCAGCACTACATTCGCATCCTGCCGGCTGATCGAGTTGTCGTCGAACTCTCTGCATATGACTTGACCCGCGGTCGCATCGTCTACCGGCACAAGTAACCAGCCGTCCAATACAGCGCAAACATCCACCACGGTTGGGCATGCTCGCCCATGTCCGGCCTGATCAAGAAAGAAGCTCGATGAAAGTCCAACCGAGCGTCAAGAGGATCTGTGACAAGTGCAAGGTAATTCGCCGGCACGGTCGCGTGATGGTGATTTGCGAAAACCCTCGCCATAAGCAACGGCAGGGCTGATAGCAAGACCACAATTTCATCCCACAAAGCGTGATCGCAGGTCCGGAAGCAATTTTGGATCCACCCTCGGTCGGAGGCCGAGGCCCCGGTGATCTGGCTCGAAACGACGGTTCGGGTCTGGGTCGAAGGCAGCTGGGGACGCATCACGCCAGACACCTCCGACCAGACGAAAGGTAACCGCCGTATGGCACGCCTGATTGGTGTCGACCTGCCGCGCGAGAAGCGGCTCGAGGTCGCCCTGACCTACATCTATGGCATTGGGAAGACCCGCGCGCTGCAGACGCTTGAGGCCACTCAGATCAGTGGTGACGTACGCGTCCACCAACTGACCGATGAACAGTTGGTCGCACTGCGTGACTGGATAGAGGCGAACTACCAGGTGGAGGGCGACCTTCGCCGTGAGGTCGCATCCGATATCCGCCGCAAGGTCGAGATCGGTTCCTACCAGGGTCGTCGCCATCGAAGTGGCTTGCCCGTACGAGGCCAGCGCACCCGCACCAACGCCCGCTCCCGGAAGGGCGCTCGCAAACCCGTCGCCGGCAAGAAGAAGGCAAAGTAATGGCTACTGCAGGACGCAGCACCGGCGCCGCGAAGAAGGTGCGCAAGAAGGAAAAGAAGAATGTGGTCTCCGGCCACGCGCATATCAAGAGCACGTTCAACAACACCGTTATCTCCATCACCGATCCCACCGGCGCTGTCATCGCGTGGGCTTCGGCCGGCACCGTCGGGTTCAAGGGCTCCCGCAAATCCACTCCGTACGCCGCGCAGATGGCTGCCGAGGCGGTCGGCCGCCGAGCCATGGAGCACGGCATGAAGCGGGTCGACGTCTTCGTCAAGGGTCCGGGCTCGGGCCGGGAAACTGCGATCCGCTCGCTCGGGGCCATCGGACTCGAAGTCGGTGCGATCTCCGACGTGACCCCGATCCCGCACAACGGCTGCCGTCCGCCCAAGCGGCGCCGCGTCTAGGACATCGGCAGACAAGGACGAAGGAAAGATGGCTCGCTATACCGGTCCCATGACCAAGAAGTCGCGTCGGCTGGGTGTTGACCTAGTGGGCGGCGACGCGGCGTATGAGCGCCGGCCCTACCCGCCCGGCGTGCATGGCAAGGGCCGCACCAAGGAGTCGGAGTATTCGCTTCAGCTGCGGGAGAAGCAGAAGGCGCGGTTCTCGTACGGTGTGCTCGAAAAGCAGTTCCGGCGTTATTACGAGGAGGCCAACCGGCTGCAGGGCAAGACCGGTGACAATCTGCTGCAGATCCTCGAGTCGCGACTGGACAACGTGGTGTACCGGGCCGGGCTGGCCCGTACCCGGCGGCAGGCCCGCCAGTTCGTTGTGCACGGGCACTTCCTGGTCAATAGCCAGAAGGTGGACATCCCGTCGTACCGGGTGACTCCGCACGACGTGATCGACCTGGCAGAGAAGGTGCGGAATCTGACCCCGCACATCATCAACCGGGAAACGCACAACGAGAGGGATGTGCCCGGCTGGATGCAGGTCCTCCCCGAGCGCGGCCGCATCCTGATTCACCAGCTCCCCGTCCGCGACCAGATCGTCGTGGACGTCCAAGAACAACTAATCGTCGAGCTCTACTCCAAGTAGCGCTCGCTGGGGGTGGTGGTTTCCCATGTTTACGTGGGAAACCGGCACTCTACCCAGGAAACTTCATAGGTAAAGTGCAAGTTTCCCGGGTAAAGCAGGAGGCTCCGGTTCGCCGGGGTAACGCCGAACCCGTCGGATACGGGTGAGGTTTCCGCGAGATCAAATGGCGGGTCTCGCGGGGAAGGAAGTTGACAATGCTGATTGCACAGCGCCCCACTCTCTCCGAGGAGCCGGTTGCCGAAAACCGCTCCCGGTTTGTCATCGAGCCGCTGGAGCCGGGCTTCGGCTACACACTCGGAAACTCGCTGCGTCGTACGCTGCTGTCGTCCATTCCGGGTGCGGCCGTGACCAGCATCAAAATCGATGGCAACCTGCACGAGTTCTCCACGATGGAGGGCGTCGTCGAGGATGTCACCGAGGTCATTTTGAACCTCAAGGGCCTCGTGGTCTCGTCCGAGGAAGACGAGCCGGTCACCATGTATCTCCGCAAGGCGGGCGCCGGGGCGGTCACTGCCGCCGACATTGCGCCGCCGGCCGGCGTGGAGGTGCACAACCCCGACCTGCACATCGCGACCATCAACGACTCGGGCAAGCTCGAGATGGAGTTGGTCGTTGAGCGCGGGCGCGGCTATGTCTCATCGGTTCAGAACAAGACGGCGGACGCGGAAATCGGTCGCATTCCGGTCGACTCGATCTATTCACCCGTGCTCAAGGTGACCTACAAGGTCGAGGCAACCCGCGTCGAGCAGCGTACGGACTTCGATCGGTTGATCTTGGACGTTGAGACCAAATCGGCGATCCGCCCTCGGGATGCGGTCGCCTCCGCCGGTCGTACCCTGGTCGAGCTGTTCGGCCTCGCACGAGAACTGAACGTCGACGCCGAAGGCATCGAGATCGGTCCCTCGCCGATCGACGAGCAGCTGGCTGCAGACCTGGCCCTGCCCGTGGAGGACCTCAATCTGACCGTACGTTCCTACAACTGCCTTAAGCGGGAGGGCATCCACACGGTCTCTGAGCTGGTGTCCCGGAGTGAACAGGATCTGCTCGACATCCGCAATTTCGGCTCGAAGTCGATCGACGAGGTCAAGCTGAAGCTGCACGAAATGGGCCTGTCGCTGAAGGACAGCGCCCCTGGCTTCGATCCACTGACCGCGATCGGACGCTACGACGATCTGGAGGACGAGGACGTCGACTTCTCCGAGACCGAACAGTACTGAGCCGGCAGTCCACGAGTGATCATCACCAAGCGGGAGATATAGCATGCCATCACCGACCAAGGGTGCTCGGCTGGGCGGCAGCCCGGCGCACGAACGGATCATCCTGGCCAATCTGGCGAGTCAGCTGTTCGAGCACGGGCGCATCGTGACCACGGAGGCCAAGGCCCGACGGTTGCGGCCGCTTGCGGAGAAGTTGATCACCAAGGCGCGTCGCGGTGACATCCACTCCCGCCGGTTGGTGCTTACCACTGTTAGGGACAAGAGCGTCGTGCACAGCCTGTTCACCGAGATCGCACCAACCTTCGCTGATCGCGAGGGCGGCTACACCCGGATCACCAAGGTGGGACCCCGCAAGGGAGACAACGCCCCTATGGCGGTCATTGAGCTGGTGACCGAATCAGTCGAGGAGAGCAGGCGAGCCAACGCCAAGACCGGGCCGGCGGCAAAGAAGGCGCCGGCCAAGAAGGCGGCAAAGGCGGCTGAGCCGGCAAAGGCGACGCGGTCGGCAAGTGCCGGGACGCAGACCCCAGAGCCTGCCGTCGAGCCAGCTGCCGTCGAGCCGGCTGCCAGCGAGCCGGCGCCGGCCGAGCCAGTGGAGGCGACCGAACTGGACGCGGAGGAGCTCGTGACCGAAGAGGCTCCGGCCGAGGAACTTGTTGGTGACACCCAGGAGCGGGAGGCGCTGACCGAATCAGATCAGGCGCCGAGCGATGACACTTCCGCCGAAGAAGCCGACCCGGATCAGCGGTCCAGCGCCGGCTGAGGCAGCCCCTCGCTGGGGTACTCCGCGGTGGGCCCTTCGTGCAACTTCGGTACGTCGCTGAGTAGCCGCTGGGTGTACTCGTGCTGTGGGTTGAAAATCACGTCGTCGGTCTTGCCCTGCTCAACCATGATTCCGTGCTCCATCACTAGGATCCGGTCGGCGAGGTAGCACGCCTGGCCGATGTCGTGGGTGATGAACAAGACGGTCAGGCCGACCTCGTCGCGGAGGCCGTGCAGCACGTTGAGGATGTTGACCCGCAAAGACGCATCCAGCATCGACGTTGCCTCGTCCGCGACCAGCATCTTCGGCCGGAGCATCAGCGCCCGAGCGATCATGATTCGCTGCCGCTGGCCGCCGGAGAGCTGGTGCGGATGGCGGTCCAAGACGTCGGCAGGGCGCAGCCCGACATGGCCGAGGGACTCCTCCATCCGCTCGGCGCCCACGTCCTCGTCCAGCAACCGCAGCGAGCGGTTGAGCAGCCGCCGTACGGTGAAGAACTGGTTGAACGCGGCGAACGGGTCCTGGAATACAGCCTGCACCTCACGCCAGTATGCCGTTCGCTCCCTCCCCTTGACATGCGTCACGTCCTGGCCCCGGAAGGTCATGGTGCCCGATGTGATCGGGAGCAAACCGAGCACCATCCGGGCCACAGTCGACTTGCCCGAGCCTGATTCGCCGACGATCGTGACGACTTCGTCCTCCTCGATGGCGAACGAGACTGACTTGACCGCCTCGACGACATGCTTACCGTGGCCGAACGTTTTCGTGACGTCCTTGGCCTCTAGCAGAGCGGTCACGCCGACACCTCCGCGGTAGTTGTCGTGGTGGCATCCTCGGGCTCGTTCTCCCCGTGCACGTAGCCATCGCCCACCGCGGTGTCGCCAGCATTGATGTCGTCGGATGTGACCTTCTGGAGCGGCACAGCCTCACCAGGATGCTTCTGCGCCCAGAAGCACTTGGAGAACCGCAACTCATCACCGACATGCGGTGGCTCTTCGGTGTGGCACTCGGGGTACGACAAGCCACACCGGGGGTGGAACCGGCATCCGGCCGGCGGGTTGGCCAGGTTTGGCGGTGCGCCGGGTATTCCGGTCACCTTCGTCTTCCGGTAACGAGGCTCGGGTGAGAGGACGGATCCCAACAGCGCTGCGGAGTACGGATGCCGTGGCCGCTCGGTGAGTTCCACGGCTCCGCCGATTTCGACGATCTTGCCCGCGTACATGACCGCAATGCGGTTCGACACCTCCCGCAGTACGGGCAGGTCGTGGGTGACAAAGACCACCCCGTGGATGATCCGCTTCTCCAACATCTCTAAGAGCATGTCGCAGAGCGCTTTCTGGGAGCTGACGTCCAGCGCCGACGTCGGCTCGTCGGCGATCAGCAGCCGGGGGTTGAGGAGCGTCGAGATGATGGTGACCGTGCGCTGTTTCATCCCGCCGGACAGCTGGTGCGGATAGGCGTCCAGAACCCGCGTTGGCAGGCCGAGGCTTGACAGCCGGTCCCGAGCACGGTCCAGCGCCTCCTCCTTCTTCATGGACTTGTCGTGCGCCTGAACCACGTCGTAGACCAGGTCGCGAATCCGCATCGTCGGGCTGACGGCGTTCATCGCGCCTTGCGGCAAGAAGGACACGACGGAGCCGCGCCAGGTTCGCTCAATCTTGCTGTTCCCGCCAAGGTCCTGCACCTTGCCGTCGATCTCCAGGGTGCCGCTGTCGACGTACAGCGGCGGCCGAACGGTCAGCGAGATGATCGAACCGAGAGTGGTCTTCCCACAGCCCGATTCCCCGGCCACCCCGAGCACCTCGCCGTCGTCGATGTAGACGCTGACGTCGTCCACGGCGGTGACCGCCCTGCCATCGGGCGTATGGTACGAGGCCCTCAGATTCTCCGCGTTGAGCAATCGGGTCATCGGCCACCTCCGGTGGTAACCGGCGTCTCGAGCGCTGGGGCCTCGCCCGCTTGCGGGCTGGCGACCGCCAGCCGCTCGTCGACGGGCTGCGGGGCGCCCGGCTCCACCTTGCGCTTCACCCGGCCACGCCGGAGCCGCGGGTTGAATACCTCATCCAAGCTGGACTGCAACAGCAGCAGCGAGAACGAGATGATGCTCAGCATGATGGTCGGTGGCAGAAACGCCCACCAGGCTCCGGTCCGGATGGAGCCCCAAGCGATCGCCCAGTAGAGCATGATACCCAGGCTTACGCTGCCGGAGGGGCCCAGACCCAGAAGGCTCAGCGTCGCCTCGAACAAGATGGCCGCCGAGACCTGAAGCACGAAGGCCATCACCACGTAGCTGAGCAGGTAGGGCAGCACGTCCCAAGCCAGAATGCTGGTCGAACGGGCTCCGGAGAGCCTCGCCACATCGATGTGTTCCCGGGTCCGGACGCTGGTTGACTGGGCGCGCACCGCCCGAGCCAGCCAGGGCCAGGCCGTGAAGCCAATCACCAGCGCCAGGATGGTCGGCGTCCGGGTCTGCAGCGCGACACTGACCAGGATGATCACGATCAGGGTGGGGATGGCCAGCGCGATATTGGTGATCGCGCTCAAAATGTCGTCGACATAGCCACCCACGTAGCCCGAGATCAAGCCAATGATCACGCCAATGAGGGTTGCCACGGCGCCGGCGACCAGTCCCACCCACAATGACGTCCGGATGCCGTACACCAGGTTGGCTATGACGCTTTGGCCTTCGTTGTCCGTGCCGAGCCACATGGCCACTGGGGATGCCTGAGGCGGGTCGTACAGCCCACCGATTACGGCATTCGGGTCGGTGTGAACGATGTACGGGCCTACCGCGCCAAGCAACAAGGTGAAGCCGAGCAGTGCCGCAGCCACCCAGAAGCGCGGCGTCAGGTTTGAGAGTTTCATCAGCGTTCTCCGGTCTGCGCGGCGCGGATGCGGGGGTCGATGACGCCGTTCAGGATGTCGACCGCAAAGTTTGCGGCCAGCACCGCCAGCGTGATGAGAAGGGCGATCGCCTGGATCACCGGATAGTCGTTCTGCCCGATGGCATTGAACAACAACGTGCCAACGCCGGGGTAGGAGAACACCAGCTCGGTCACCAGAGCACCACCGATCATGGCGCCGATCGAGAGTGCCAAGCCGGTGATCTGAGGGAGCATCGCGTTGCGGAACCCATAGCGGGTGATCGTGCGATCCCGCAAGCCAAGGCCCCGTCCGTAGTTGACATAGTCGGCACCCAGCTCGTAGATCGCCATCGAGCGCATGCCGACCGCCTGGCCGCCGATGAAGACCAGCACCAGCGACCAGAACGGTAACCAGAAATAGGTGATGGCGTCGCCGAAGAAGGCCCACGAGAACTCCGGACTGAGTCCGAACGAGTATGCCCCGCCGACCGGGAAGAGTCCCAATTGGACCGCGAAGACGTACAGCAGCACAATCGCCAGGCAATAGTACGGGATGCTGGTCAGGAACAGCGATCCCAGGAAGGCTCCGCGGTCGAACCAGCCGCCCTTGAAGGCCGCGATCGCGCCCAGGGTGTTGCCGACGATCCAGCCGACCAGGATCGCCGGGATCTGCAGCACGAGGCTCCACGGCAACGCCGCAGCGATCAATGAGTTCACCGACGCCGGGTACTGCCCGAAGGAGGTACCCAGGTCACCTTGGAACAGGTTGCCGACGTAGATGAAGAACTGCTGCCACAACGGCTTGTCCAAGCCGAACTCGCGCATATAGGTCTCGTACGTCTCCTTGGCGGCCTCGCCGGTGGCCCCGCCACCTCGGGTCAAGTTGGCCACGATCGCATCCACCGGATTGCCGGGAACCAACCGAGGAAGGTAGAAGTTGAGCACCAGAGCAACGAAGAGGACGATGACGTACCAGATCGCTCTCCGGCCGAGGTAGCGGGCGAGAGCCATAGGTGGACCTTTCTACGTACCAACCTTCTTGATCTTGAACAACCACTGGATGCCGGCACCCTGCCACATCGGGGGCGCGTACGAGTTAGCCTCCGACGGGAAGTTCGTCCAGTTCGACTCGTTGAACTCGTAGAACTCCAGCGGGCGATACATCAACGGAATGACCGGGATCTCCGCGCGATAGATCTTGTCGAGCTCCTGAATGGCACTCATCCGGCTGGCGTCGTCAGTGGCCTCCGCCGCCTGATCGAGCAGCGCGGGCACCTTGGGGTTCTTAAACCGGTTGTAGTTGTAAAAGGCCGTCTTGCCGACGCCGGCTACGCCGCGATCGTCCATGGCGTCCCTGAATCGCACCCATGGGCTGGCGGCATTGACCCCGGTGTAGCTGAACATGCAGAGCTGGAAGTCCCCGTTCTGCATCCGGCTGGTCATCGTGGGCGCCTGTGGGAACTGCGTCTTGATGCCGATGCCCACCTCCTGAGCGCTCTTGGCCACAACCTCGCAGGCGGTGTTCCAGTCGGTCCATCCTGTCGGGGTGATCAAGGTCCAGCCGCCGAGCTTGGTGCCATCGGGTAGCTCGTAGATGCCGTCAGAGCCCTTCTTGGCCTTCAGATCCTCCTCCAGGATTTGAACGGCCTTGTCCTTGTCGTAGGTCCAGCCGTCCGCGTCGACTGCTGCTTGGTCGAAATATTTCGACTCGAAGCCGACCGGCACGATGAGGCTCGCCTTGGCGGGCTCGGAGTAGTCGCTCATCGCCGTAGTGGCGATGTTCGGGTAGTCGATCGCGTAGGCGAGTGCTTGACGGACCTTGAGGTTGTCGAGGCCCTTCACGCTCAGATTCGGGATCAGCAGCGGCAGGTTTCCGGGAAGGTGGTAGGGCTTCTCTTTCTTCCACGTGCTGACCGGCTTGCCCTTCTCCCACATCTTCCAGATCTGCGCGGTGAACTGCTGGCTTGCGTCGATCTCACCGGACTCCAGCTTGAGATCGCCATCGTTATTGCTCTTGAAGATCGGATGGTTCATGATCTTCACGGGCGTCTCACCGAATGCGGTCTTGCCCCAGTAATTGTCGTTGCGCACCAGATTCACCTGGGTCTGGTCAGCCTTGTCGACGTTGAACGGACCGCTGCCGACCGGCTTCAGGTTGGTTTCCTTCACGAGATTCTTGCTGTCGATCGAGCCCCACACGGACTTGGGCAAGATCAGCACATTGTTGATGTAGTCCTTGACCAGATTGGGGTTGTACGGCTTGCTCTTCAGTTTGAAGGTCACCGTGCGCGGATCGGTCGCGTCAATGGAGTCCACGTACTGCCACACGGTGGAGAACCAGAGACCCTCGTTGGTCTTGGCAAGACCGAAGGTAAACGCAACATCGTCGGCGGTCAGATCGCTGCCGTCGGACCACTTGGTGCCCTCCTGTAGTGGCACCACGATGGTCTGCTTGTCCGGCTGCTGCAGTTCTTTGCCAAGCCCTGGGGAGAGTGAGCCGTCCAGCATGTTGAACCGCATGAGTGTCTCGTAGATGTACTGCGGCTGGCGGACGGCTGTCGGCCAGGCTGGGACTGGCGCCAGTGGATTGAAGTTGGACGGCGGGCCCCACTGGAATCCCGCGATGAACAAGGTGTCACCGGCAGCTCCGGCGCGTCCGGCCTGCTGGCCGGAGCCTTGGCTGCGGCTGGTCTGGGCAGTGCCGCAGCCGGCTGCGCTGACACCGAACAAGGCGCCGCCCACGGCCATTGCTGCCAGGCCGAGAAAGCGGCGCCGGCTGGTTTCCATGCCGGTGAGAGATGCGAGCGTCGGCTCTTCGATGTCGGGTCGGCTGGTTGCCGGGTCGTTCATTTACATGCCTCCTATGGACGTGGCTCTAGACGCGGAGCTTGGCTATTGGTGAGGCCTGAGAGGGGCATACCCAGCGGGGACTGCGTCCACACGCGACCGGTCAAGGCCACATCACCCCTTACCTCGATGGAAAAAACCCATCACTGAACCGTTCAACTGTCAATGCCAAGGTCCAGAGCGATATTGATTCTTAGCCAAACCCGGCCAGGTCAGGGCGCCAAACCGAGCCAGGGGACAATCTCCAGCATGCAGATCTCCGAGTCGTCAACGACTCACGTGGTGCCGACCCCACTCACGACCGTGTCGTTGGGCTCGGCGGCAGGAGTGTCCTGGACGGTAGAACCGGCGAGCGAACTACCCGACAGCTGGACCGACATTGGATTGCACCCATGTCCGGCGACGGTCCCCGGCGAGGTACATGTCGACTTGCTGGCCGCCGGCTTGATACCTGATCCGTTCGACGGTGACAACGAGTCACACCTGGCATGGATCGGCCGCACGTCGTGGATCTACCGGGCCGCCTTCGACTGGGATGGCTCGAACCATGCTCGGACGGCCTTGGTAGCCGAAGGGCTCGACACCGTCGCGACGATCACGTTGAATGGCCGAGAAGTCGCCCGGACGGAGAACCAGCACCGCAGCTACCGGTTCGACGTCACTGATGCCCTCGTTGTCGGGCGCAATGAGCTGGAGGTGCTCTTTGCGGCTCCCGTGATCGAGGCGCAGCGGAGGTCCGTGGAGACTGGTGATCGCCCGCATCACTATCCGCATGCCTTCAACGCCATCCGCAAGGCGGCGTTCAGCTACGGGTGGGATTGGGGTGCTGAACTCGCCGGAGTCGGAATCTGGAAACCGATCCGCCTGGAGTCCTGGTCCACCGTTCGGCTCGCCGGTGTCCGCCCGCTGGCGACATTGGACGGTGGCGGTGGACTTCTCGATGTCCATGTCGAACTCGAATGGTTGCCATCCGACGACCAGCGGGCAGCCCGGATCGATGTGCAGGTATCCGGTGTTGAGAGGTCAACGGAAATCCAGCCGGGCCAGGCATCCGCCGTGCTGTCGCTGGTTGTTCCCGATGCCGAGCCCTGGTGGCCGTCTGGCTACGGAGAGCAGGCGCTTTATTGCGTTTCAGTGCAGTTGGTAGTTGAGGCGCAGCGGCTGGCCGAATGGCGGGGCAGGGTCGGCTTTCGGTCCGTGAGCCTTAGCACGGAGCCGGACGCCGCAGGGAGCGAATTCGTCATTTCGGTGAACGACAAGCCGGTCTTCGTCAAGGGAGCGAACTGGGCTCCTGGCGACGCTTTTCTGACCCGGCTGAACCGCTCTAGCTATGAGCATTCGCTTAGAGACGCCCTGGAAGCTGGAATGAACTTGATCCGAGTCTGGGGCGGCGGCATCTACGAGACTGACGACTTCTACGACGTGTGCGACGAGCTCGGTGTGCTGGTGTGGCAGGACTTCCTGCTGGCCTGCGCCACGTACAGCGAAGAGGAACCGTTGTGGGGAGAGTTCGAGGCCGAGGCCCGGGAGGCAGTGGCTCGCCTCGCGAAGCATCCCAGCTTGATCATCTGGAACGGCGGAAACGAGAACATCTGGGGTTACGTCGAGTGGAACTGGCGTGCCCCGCTGGCTGGGCGAACCTGGGGCGATGGCTACTACACCGACTTGTTCCCGGCCATCGTGACGGAGCTGGATCCGCGCGCGGCATATACGCCGGGAAGCCCGTTCTCGTTCGCCAAGTACCACCATCCCAACGATCACCGGCACGGCACCGTTCACGTCTGGGACGTGTGGAACTTTGCGGATTACAGTGCCTATCGCGATCGCACGGCACGATTCGTCTCGGAGATGGGGTTCCAAGGACCACCGGCCTGGTCCACGTTGACCTCGGTCGTTCATGACGAGCCACTCGATCCGCAAGGTCATCAGATGCTGGTGCACCAGAAGGCGATCGACGGCAACGGCAAGCTCGAGCGCGGGATAGGCGACCACCTGCCGATGTGGCCGACCGAGCCGCAGGTCGACATCGACGACTGGCACTGGATCACTCAGCTCAACCAGGCCAGGGCCGTGAGCTTCGGCATCGCGCACTTTCGCAGCCACTACCCGCTCAACCGCGGGACCGTCGTCTGGTCACTCAATGACAACTGGCCGGTGATCTCCTGGGCAGCGGTCGACAGCCATGGCATCCGCAAACCACTGTGGTATGCGCTGCGGGCGGTATACGCGGACAGGTTCATGACAATCCAACCCAGATCCGAGCACAACCTGGAGCGGCCGACATTGCTGCTGCACAACGACTCGGCGATCTCGTGGAGCGGCGAGGTGAAGATCAGCCGGCGCCGAACAATTGGGCGCGACGAGCCGCTGGCGCTGCAATCGGTGTCATTTCACCTCGCGCCGCGCGCCGCCACGGCAATAGTGATCAACGACGACATGCTGGCGGTCTCATCGCCCGCACAGGAGTACGTGGTCGCGGAGGAGGACTCGGCAGCCGCGGCGTATTGGTACTTCGTGGAGGACACTGACCTCCAGCTGGCACCACACGGCGATTCGGTGGAGATCGACGTGGAACAGACAGCTTCGGGCTATGCGGTCCGGGTGTTGGCGTCGTCGCTGATCAAGGACCTCGCGCTCTTTCCTGATCGGCTGGATCCGGCCGCGCACGTCAACACCGGGCTGGTGACGCTTCAGGCCGGCGAAAGCCATACTTTCCAAGTGGTCTCGGCTCGGACGAAGGCCGATCCGGCCGTATTCGCCCGGAAACCCCTGCTACGTAGTGCCAATGATCTGGTAGCCGCCTGACTCATCCGATCTGACGGCACGGCGCGCGACAATTCTGGACGTGCAGCTGCTGCGGTTGGCCGATACGTGGGCCAAGCTCGCCTCGACTCGATCTCGCAATGCAAAGCGGGATCTGATCGCGGCCGTTCTTGCCGACGCAACTCCGGATGACATTGAGATCGTCGTGGCATATCTCTCAGGCAGCCTCCGCCAGCGACGCACCGGGGTTGGTTGGCGCTCGCTGCAGACCAGTCCCCAGCCCGCGGAGATGGCGTCGCTGGAGGTGCGTGCGGTGGACCGCACCTTCGAACAGATCGCGGCGCTGCACGGTGCCGGATCGGCCAGTGCGCGGGCCACTGCGGTGAATGACCTCTTCACTAGGGCCACAGCCAGTGAGCAGGATTTCCTACGTGGCCTGATCTTCGGCGAGCTACGCCAGGGAGCCCTGGAAGCGCAGGTCCAGGAGGGTCTGGCGGCAGCGTTCGGAATTCCGCTTGGCTCGGTACGCCGCGCCGCCATGCTCCTGTCCTCGACGACAGCTGCCGCGAAGCTGGCGATCAGCGGTGGCCAGGCGGCGCTGGATGCAGTCGGCCTGCGGGTGGGCACGGCGGTCCAGCCAATGCTCGCGGCCAGCGCACCGGATCCCGAAGGCGCCATTGCCAAGACCGGCCTGCCAGCCGCCGTCGACTTCAAACTCGACGGCGTACGAGTTCAGGTCCACCGGGACGGCGCCAAGATCACCATCTTCACCCGGAGCCTGGATGACGTCACTGCGCGGCTTCCCGACGTGGTTGGCATCGTCGCAGATCTGTCTCCGAATTCATTGGTCCTCGACGGCGAGGTTCTTGCCCTCGGCGGTGACGGCCGGCCCGAGCTGTTTCAAGTTGTCGCTTCGCGTGCCATGAGCAGTGCCGATGTGGCGGCCGCGGCGGAACGATTGCCGTTGCAAGCCTTCTTCTTCGATCTGCTGAGACTCGATGATCATGACTTGCTGGATCAACCATTGGCGCGCCGGATCGAGGTAATGCAGCAGATCATGCCGAGTTCACTTATCGTGCCGCGCCGGATTTGCGCCAACCTCGAGGAACTCTCGGCTACGTTCGCCGACGCGATCTCGAACGGCTATGAGGGGGTGGTGGTCAAGAATCTGACGGCTCCCTACGCCGCAGGCAGGCGCGATTCGGCTTGGGTCAAACTCAAACCGCGTCACACATTCGACCTGATCGTGACCGCTGCCGAATGGGGACACGGCCGCCGCCGAGGGTGGCTGTCCAATCTGCACCTCGCTGCTCGTGACCCGGCGAACGAGAAGTTGATCATGCTCGGCAAGACGTTCAAAGGGCTTACCGACGAGATGCTGGCCTGGCAGACCGAGCGTTTCCTTGAACTCGAAACTCGACGCACTGCAGGCACCGTCTATCTCGAGCCCTCGCTGGTTGTGGAAGTGGCCTGCGACGGCCTGCAGCTGTCCACCCGTTATCCGGGCGGCGTAGCGCTTCGCTTTGCCCGGGTGCTGCGCTATCGGCCCGACAAGTCCGCAGCCGATGCGGACACGATCGACGCCGTGAAAGCCCTTGCCGTGGTCGTGCCCTGAGCTTGTCGAAGGGCCATATATGGCCCGAGGCCGCGACGACGGATCAGCTTGGCGCGATCAAACCCGCGGTCTGCGACCGGGCCGCCGTGAAACGGGACCGCGCGTCGGCCCAATTCACCACGTTCCACCACGCCTTGGCGTAGTCGGCCTTGACGTTCTTGTACTGCAGGTAGAACGCGTGCTCCCACATGTCGAGCAACACAATCGGGATCTGCGCCAGCGGCAGATTGGCCTGCTGGTCGTAGAGCTGCACGATGTTGAGTCGCTGACCAAGCGTGTCCCAGACCAGCATGGACCAGCCGGAGCCCTGGATAGCCACGGCGTTGGCCTCGAAGTGCGCTCGGAACTTGTCGAAGCTGCCGAAATACTCGTCGATCGCCGCAGCCAGGTCTCCGTCCGGCTTGTCGCCACCCTCAGGGGACATGTTCGGCCAGAAGACGGAGTGATTGATGTGTCCGCCCAAGTTGAAGGCGAGATTCTTCTCCAGACCGCCAACGGTGTCGAAGGAGTCGTTCTCCCTGGCCTCCTCCAACTTCTCCAATGCGGTGTTCACTCCCTTCACATAGGTCGCGTGGTGCTTGGAGTGATGCAGTTCCATGATCTCGCCCGAGATGTGCGGTGCCAGAGCGCCGTAGTCGTAGGGCAGATCAGGGAGGTCGTACGGAGCCATCGGAATCCTCTCGACATGGTGGTTTGACGATCAGGACGTGGACGAAAACCCTTGCATCCTAGTGCCGGTCATCGGCTGCTTCTGGGCTGCCCCCGGAAGGGCGTTGACCTGTACAGGTAGTGGGGCCGGGCAAGACAGCCTGATCAGCGCGCGGTTGTGATCTCCAGGACTCGGAAACCCTTGCTCGATGCGGTTCGGACGCATTCATACCCGGTCCCATTGAGCCAGCTCTGCAGAGTGTCAGAACCGAGGTTCTTACCGACCACCAGCCGCGCAACTCCGGCCGGCTTCAACCGGGCAAGCCAGTTGTGCAACAGCGTGTGCAATGCCTCTTTGCCGATCCGTATCGGTGGATTCGACCAGATCTCGTCGTATCGGGTTGTGGGATCGACCTGCTCCGGGAGACAAGTGTTGACCCGGTCGGTTACTCCGAGAGCTGCCGCGTTTTCTCGGCACAACTGGAGCGCGCGTTCGTTGATATCAACCGCGTCGACGATGGCGGCCGGACAGTGCAGGGCCAGCGCGATGGCGATTGGCCCATACCCGCAGCCAAGATCAAGAAGCCGGAGTTTTCCTTGTGGCACCGGAGACTCCTTGAGCAGGATTGCAGTGCCTCGGTCGAGTCCTTCGGGAGAGAAGACGCCGGCGGCAGTTATCAGGGTGACTTCTCGGCCCCAGAGGTTTGCGGTGATCAGCCGGCGGCGCTCGGATGCAGCGGGTGAGGCAGTGAAGTAATGATCACTCATCGATGTCCTGCCGAGCGTTGGTCGACTCCCGTCGGCTGCGTGCCGCTTGCGCTCGGCTGGCGAGTTGATCATCGGGCGGGTAACCGACCTCCTCGAGCGTGAGACCGTGCGCCGGCATGACGGTCACGCTCGGCTCGCGTACCGCGTTGCCGATGATCTCCGACAACCAGTTGAGATCGCGTCGGCCGGAGCCGACGGCGATCAATGCGCCGACTAGCGAACGCACCATGGAGTGGCAGAAGGCATCCGCACGTACTGAGATCTCGATGATGTCGTCCCGGCGGTCGGCACGCAGGTCCAGCAATGTCCGGATCGTACTCGCGCCTGAACGCTGACGGCAGAAGGCGGCAAAGTCTCGAAGGCCCACCATCGGCGCCGCCGCTGAATTCATCGCCGCAAGATCAACGCGCTCGCGGATTCGGGCGATGTGGTTGCGAATCAACGGATCGGATGGAATCCCGGCATCGATCAGCCGGTAGACGTAGCGCCGCCAGATGGCGGAGAAGCGTGCATCAAAACCTTGTTTGGCCATCGAAACGCGGCGGACGACAAGATCATCAGGGAGCGCCCGGTCCAGGCGCCGAGTCAAACCCTGGCCGTCGTCGACAACGCTGGACTCCGGCAAGTCGACATGCGCCACCTGGCCGCGGGCATGAACCCCGGCATCGGTACGACCCGCGCACACCAGGCTGATTGGCGAATCCAGGCGCAAGATCTTCGCCAACCACTCCTCCAGCTCAGCCTGCACAGTGCGCAGGCCCGGCTGGGCCGCCCAGCCGGAGAAGGCACTGCCGTCATAGGCAATGTCCAGCCGCCAGCGCACGGAAAGAAACTTAGTTTGCTCGCCCGAGCGCACACTAGAAGGGCGCTCGGCGGTAAGCCAGATCGAATATCTGCCGACCGGCGGTCAGGCCGCGCCGCTCGAAGCGGGTGATCGGCCTGGCGTCCCAGCGCGGTGCCCAACCTTCGGGATGTTCGTTGACGAACGCGGGATGATCATCCAGTACGCAACGCATCTCAACGGCGTACTCCTCCCAGTCGGTGGCGAGCCGCCAGATCCCGCCGCTCCGCATTCGAGACGCCACAAGATCGGCGAAGTCGGTGCTGAGCAATCTCCGCTTGCGATGCCGCGCTTTATGCCAGGGATCGGGGAAGAACATCCAGACCTCAGCCACCGAGCCGGGCGTCAACAGATGCCGGAGCCCCGCGACGGCATCAGCCTCTACGATCCGTACGTTGCTGACCCCTGCAGCGGCGAGCTGGCCCAACGTGCTGGCGATGGCCGGCTGATACACCTCGAAGGCGAGCACGTTGGCGGTCGGCCGGGCTTGCGCCATCGGAATCAACGAATCACCGGTTCCTGGCCCGATCTCCACCACCACTGGCGCCGAGCGCCCGAACGCAGCGTCGAGGTCAAGCAAGCCTCCCGGTTCCACCGACGTGCTGGTCTCGGCGCGCCGGACCGGCAGGACGAACCGGTCATGGTGCCGCTCCCACGCTCGATGCTGTTGGGGGCGCATCCGGGTGCTCCGGCGAACGAAGGATGTGACCTCGCGCCGTACCCGACCGCGTTGTGGGTGCGCAGTCAGCTGGAGACGTCCTTGGTTGAGAAACGGGCCCAGGCGGCGAGCCAGAACACCACGGCATAGACGGCAGCAGTCAGCAGACCCCGTTGCACATTCTCGGTATAGATCGGATCTCGTAATAGGTCGCCGAAAGCGAACCACCAGTGTGTGAGCAGCCAAGGGTGCAGCCATTCGAGCTGCGTGATCGAGTTGCAGATGAACATCAAAACGTTGACCACGACCAAAGCAATGGTGGCGCCGATCGGTTGCTCGGTGAGGGTCGAGATGAATAGCCCCACGGCACCCAGGGCAGAAAACCCCGCAGCGAGGTAAGCGCATACCAAGATCAGCCGCAGCATGCTATTTCCAAAGCTCACCGACGTCCCGGAGAGGGTCGTCATCTCACCGCTGCCGAACAGAGCGAGGCCCATGATCGCACCGACCATCCCCACAAGTGCGGTCGCAGCGCAGGCGAAGATCACGATCGCTGCATACTTCGTGACCAGTAGCCGGGTCCGGCCCACCGGGATCGTGAGCAGGTATCGAAGCGTGCCGAGATTTGCTTCCCCTGCGATCGCATCACCGGAGATCGCACTGACCGCCAGCGGCAGGAAGAGCGGCATCTCGGCGGTCAGTGCAGCAAATGCAACGAACAAGCCGTTCCCCGTTATCGCCCGAATGAAATCCGAGCCTCCGCCACCATCGGGTGAGGAGACCCGAGTCGCTATCGCGATGATCACCGGTACGACCGCAAGGATTGCCATCCCAGCCAGGTTGCGCCGCCGGCCGAAGATGATCTTGAGCTCGGACAGCAAGAAACGTGGGGAGATCCTGGCGTGTGGGGCCACGCCGACGTCGATCACATCAGCCGCTGACATCGAAACCCTCTCCAGTCAGCTCGACGAAGACGTCCTCCAAGCTCCGCTTGACGACGGCGAAGCCCAGGATCGGTATGTCGTCGTTCACTAGATTGGGCACAATCTTCTCCACCGCCACATCGCCGAGGGTTGCCATGACGTGACCGCTGTGCTGGTGAATGTTGGTTAGCCCCAACTCGCCGAGCACTCGCGCCGCCTCCCTGACGCGGTCGGTGTCCACCCGGACGGTCTTGACCGTGCCCGATCGCAGGTCGTCGATGGGTCCTTGGGAGACCAGCCTCCCTTCGTACATCACGCCGACATGGCTGCAGATCTGATCGACCTCGGCTAGCAGATGGCTGGAGACGAGCACGGTCGTGCCGTCGGCTGCAACATCGGAAATCAGATGCCGGACCTCTCGGGTGCCTTGGGGGTCCAGGCCGTTAGTGGGCTCATCGAGCACCAACAACTCGCGCGGCAAGAGCAGCGCGCTGGCGATGGCCAGGCGCTGCCGCATGCCCAGGGAATACGCCCGATAGCGCTTATTCGCCGCAGCCAGAAGGCCGACCCGGTCCAGTGCCTCCGAAATGCGGGCGCCGGCAGTATTTGGATCGGCGAAGCGGTCCGCGGCATCCAGCCGAGCGAGATTTGCCTGACCTGACAGATATGGATGGAATGCCGGACCCTCGACCAGCGAACCGACCCGGCGCAGCGCGTCGGTCGCATCGCTGGGCACCGCCCTGCCGAGCAAGGTCACATTGCCCGCGGTCGGCCGAATAAGCCCGAGGAGCATCCGGATGGTTGTGGTCTTTCCGGATCCGTTCGGCCCAAGAAAGCCATAAATGGCGCCGCGCGGCACATCGAGATCGATCGCGTCCACCGCCAGCTGGTGACGGAACCGCTTGCTCAGTCCACGAGTAACGATCGGAGAGCCGTCGGTATGCTCTGCGATCGCTGCTGAGGTCACTTCTCCAGAGCGGCGTACAAGACCTCGGGGGTGACCGAGCCGATCGCCAGCCGGCCGTCGTCGGTAACTACCGCGGTGAAAGCTGTGCCCGCCAGCAGCCTCCCCGATCCCCAGGAGCCGGAAACGCGGGGTAGCTGGCTCAGGAACGCCTGAAGCTGCTTGTCACCCTGGCCGGTTCCGCTGCCGAGGTTGGCCGGAAGGTCAAAGATCACCACCGTCGTCCAGCCCTCACCTACGACCTTCGGCGCCTGGCGCTGGTCGGGCGTCTGTTGCTCGGGCGTTGGCGATGTCGGGGTTGCAGTCTCTCGCGGCACTTCTGTCACCTCGGCGCCGGGCGGAGGCGTGAACTCAAAGACCGTCGGATCAGGTTGTCCGTAGTCGATCTCGGTGAAGCCGATACGGAAGACCGCCGTGTCCCCGGCAAAAAGCTCTACCCGAAGCGGCAGGTGCGTTTCCCCGTCCACGGCCAGCCGCGCCTCAGTGACCAACGAACCCGAATCCTTGGGGCGGGCCACCAACTCGTACGCGGCACGCCCTGCAACCGTCACCGTGGTGTCGATGGTCAGATCGGTGGTGGGGCCGATCGCCTTAAGGAATCGTTGCGCCGCTTCCTGTGGGGTCTTTGGCACGTCGCTGGGCGTCGGCACAGGCGTTTGTTGCTGTGCGTCGGCCGACAGGGTTCTGTGTGTGGCCTTGTTCTGCTGACTCGACCAGGTCCAGACATCGTCCCCATTGCGGATGACATCGGACTCACCGAGGTCGCCGTACAGGGCGACCCGCGCCTTGTCGGGCGATGAGTACCACACCCCGAGCCGGTGAGTGCCGGTGAGTAAGGAGTTAAAGTCGGAACTGGTC
This sequence comes from Actinomycetota bacterium, assembly GCA_046732135.1. Lineage (GTDB taxonomy): Bacteria > Actinomycetota > Actinomycetes > Propionibacteriales > Propionibacteriaceae > Microlunatus. Next base: position 15,696 of record JBKPML010000097.1, on the reverse strand, counting down.
GAACCCTCGGCATTGGGAATGGCCGGGATTCCCAGATTCGCCTCCTCCTCCAGAGTGCCCGAGAGATGGTCAATGGAGACGTTCTGCAGATCGACGAGCAGCTGTTCCGGGGTCGTCGGGGGCAGCTGCGGCTGGGCTGTCGCGGTGGAGGCGACCAAGCCCGTCCCCCCGACGGCGAGCACGATGGCGAGTGGGGCCGCCCAACGCAGGTTGGACCGCGACAGGAAACGCATACCGAACATTGTTCCTCGACGAGGTTCGAAACGAAGGAATGAGATCGAAACGATCCCTCGATGTCAGCTGTACGGCTCTCATATCGAACTGGTCACAGTTGTGCACCAGTTGAGCAAAGCCTCCCTGCTGGCACTCGTGCCCTCTTGTCTGCCAGTGGGCCGTCTAGCGACCATATTGATAGCACCGCTTGTCAGGGGATGCAGGCTGCGAGACCGCTCAGTGCCGGGACGGGCAATTCAGGATTGGTCGGGGGTGCGTCGAGGGAGGTCATCATGGAGTATCGGCCATCGGCGATCGAAGTTGCACCGCTGCAATCGCAGGGCTCGCTCTACGGCTTCATGCTGATCGGCCGCTGGCCAAATGACACCGTCGAGTGGGCGAAGTTCCTTGTGCTCGCCGTACAGATGGCCGCTGTGCCGGGACTGCTGCCGGTGAGCACTGTTTTTCGGATTCGGGAGGATTTGCCGGAGCAACCGCAGCCGGGCGCAGTCGGTCTCATCGCGGCTGAGGGTCAGCTGATGGGGGAGCACCGGCTGCAGCCGGGGCAGTTCGCCGATCCGCAACCGCCTGGGCTGGTCGTCCTGCACCCGCCGTCCAGCACCCTTGGCTCCGTGCCCGAGTACGACGTTGCCTCGGGTTGTGTTTTCCTGCCGGGCCTACCGCACCTCGGTTTGGATCACCGCGCTGCCTGGGTTGAGGCTGACGTCGAGGGCACTGTGACGCAGCTGGTCAGTCGGGTTGGCATCGATCCTCAGCGCAATGCCGACACTGCGGCCCTGGCCATGCTGCTGGCCGCTTGAGGCGGGTTAATCCCGTCGCAACGTTCTCGGAGCACGGGTAGCCTCGGCGGCCATGGGACACGTCGATCTGTCGGGCGTCTCCTACCAGCTTCCTGACGGCCGGCCTCTGCTGGACAACATCTCCTTTCGCGTCGGCGAGGGCGCCGTGGTGGCGCTTGTGGGAGCGAACGGCTCTGGTAAAACGACGCTGCTGCGCATCATTGCCGGCGACCTGGTCCCTTCCGCGGGCTCAATCTCCCGGAGCGGCGGTCTGGGTGTGATGCGCCAGTTCATTGGCAGCATCCGCGATACATCGACGGTCCGCGACCTGCTGTTCTCGCTATCTCCGCCGAATTTGCGTGCCGCGGCGGCCGAGCTTGATCGACTCGAACTGGCACTGATGAACGACGACAGGGAGCCTGTTCAGCTGGCGTACGCGCAGGCTCTTGCTGATTATGCCGACGCCGGGGGCTACGAGGCCGAAGTGACCTTCGATGCCTGCTGTACCGCTGCGTTGGCGATGGGCTACGAACGAGCCAAGTGGCGCGACGTCAACACGCTGTCCGGCGGTGAACAGAAACGAATCGCCCTCGAGGCGCTGCTGCGGGGACCGGACGAGGTCCTGCTCCTCGACGAGCCGGACAACTATCTCGACGTGCCGAGCAAGCGATGGCTTGAGGATCAGCTGGCCGCTACGTCGAAGTCGGTGCTGCTGGTCAGCCACGACCGGGAACTCTTGGCGCAGGCAGCCACGACGATCGTTGCGATCGAGCTCGGCGGCGGCGGTAACACCGCCTGGATCCATGGTGGCGGTTTTGCCTCCTTCCCCGATGCTCGCCGAGCGCGTTTTGAGCGGTTGGACGAACTCCGGCGGCGTTGGGACGAGCAGCACAAGAAGTTGCGCGAGCTCATGCTGATGTACAAACAGAAGGCCGCCTACAACGACAGCATGGCGTCGCGCTACGCCGCGGCACGGACTCGGCTGGCCAAGTTCGAAGAAGCCGGACCGCCCCAGGCTGTGCCGCTGCAGCAGAACGTCTCCATGCGTCTCACTGGCGGTCGAACCGGCAAGCGGGCAATCATGATCGAGAACCTTGAGTTATCCGGTTTGCGGAAGCCATTCGACGCTGAGATCTGGTACGACGACCGCGTTGCTGTGCTCGGGTCCAATGGGTCCGGCAAGTCCCATTTCATGCGGCTGCTGGCTCGTGGTGGCTCGGATCCTGACGTCGAGCACCGGCCGGTGGAAGATTTCGCAATCGCGCCAGTCGAGCACACCGGCAAGTTGCGCCTGGGGGCGCGGGTGCGCCCAGGATGGTTCGCCCAAACCCACCACCATCCGGAGCTGGTCGGCCGGACGCTGCTGGAGATCTTGCACCGCGGTGATCGTTTTCGTGCCGGCATGGGCCGCGAGGAGGCGTCTCGAAAGCTTGATCGCTATGAACTGGCCAAGGCCGCCGAGCAGCCCTTCGAGTCTCTGTCCGGCGGCCAGCAGGCACGGCTGCAGATCCTGTTACTGGAGCTGTCCGGGGCAACACTGCTCGTGCTCGATGAGCCGACCGACAACCTTGACATCGAGTCGGCCGAGGCACTGGAGCACGGTTTGCAACGCTTCGCTGGGACGGTTGTTGCGGTGACCCACGACCGCTGGTTCGCTCGCAGCTTCGACCGGTTCCTGATCTTCGGCTCTGATGGCAGCGTCTACTCCTCGACCGAGCCGGTGTGGGAGGAGAGCGAGGTCCAGCAAGCCCGCTGAGCCATGGTCGAGGGCTGATGTCCGGTGGCATCGTGCGCTGCAATAGGAACAGTGCCAGGCGTTATGCACTTCCCATGTGCGAGGAGGAAGCCAATGGAGGCTATGCAGAAGCGAGTCGATGAGCTGATGAGCCAGCTGACACCGGCCGAGAAAGCAGGGCAACTCACGCAGTACTTCTACTTCCGCCTGCCGGCCGGAGCCGAGGTCGACCCGGCCCTGCATATGGATCCGACCGCTCAGCCCCGGATGGTCGAGGAGGCCCTCCAGCGAGGCGAGGTCGGATCGCTGCTCTTCGTGACCGACCCTGCTGAGATCAACCGGCTTCAGCGGCTCGGCATTGAGGGCAATCGTCTCGGAATCCCGCTGCTCTTCGGCTTCGATGTGATCCATGGTCTTCGCACGATCTTCCCGGTGCCGATCGGGATGGCGGCCTCATGGGATCTCGAGACGATCGAACGCGGCCAAGCCGTCGCGGCTCGTGAGACGCGCGCCGTTGGGATCCATTGGACGTTTGCACCCATGGTCGATATCGCTCGAGACCCGCGTTGGGGCAGGATCATCGAGGGAGCTGGTGAGGATCCCTTCCTGGGCGCCGCCGTAGCTACTGCCCAGGTACGTGGCTTTCAAGGCGACCGCATTGGTCAAGACAACCGGATTGTCGCCGGCCCAAAACACTTCGCCGGTTATGGGGCCGCGCTCGGTGGCCGAGATTATGACGAGGTCAACCTCTCCGACGCCGAACTGTGGAACGTGCACTTCCCGCCATTTCAGGCAGCCGTTGATGCCGGGGCCGGCAATGTGATGACCGCCTACATGGATCTCAATGGCGTGCCGGCCTCCGGGAGCCGATGGTTGTTCACCGAGGTGCTGCGGGAGACCTGGGGATTCGAGGGATTCGTCGTCAGCGACGCCAACGCCGTGCGAAATCTCTACACGCACGGCTTCGCCGCCGACCCGACCGACGCGGGAGCCCGCGCCGTAATCGCTGGCGTCGACATGGAGATGGCAATGACCGAGCCGGCCTACGAGCGCCTGCCCGAAGCCTTGGAGGCCGGTATGGTGACCGAGGAGGTCATCGATACCCGGGTACGCCGAATCCTTGAGGCGAAGCTGCAACTGGGTCTCTTCGATGATCCGTACGTCGACGAGGGCCGTGCCCGCGAGGTGCTGGCGGACCCGCAGCACCGGGAGATGGCGCGGATTGCCGCCGAGCGATCTGCGGTGCTGCTGCGGAACCAGGGTGGGTTGCTGCCGCTAGACATCGACGGGCTCGGCTCGCTCGCCGTGATCGGCCCGCTGGCCGACTCCAAACGCGACACCCTCGGCCCCTGGGTATTCGACTTCGACCTCGATGAGACCGTGACTGTGCTGCAAGGAATCCGAGCCAAGGTCGGGGATCGGATACGGGTGGACTATGCGCCCGGCATTCCGGTCGTACAGCGGGTGTTCCCATCCTTGTTCGACATGTTCGGCGGTAACCGGCCGGAGGACCCCGAGGGGTTCGAGGAAGAGGCCGAGTTTCACCGAGCGGTCGACATCGCCCGTACGTCGGACGTGGCGGTCGTGTAGCTGGCGAGTGGCAGAACATGATCGGTGAGGCGGCGTCCCGGTCGTCTCTGGAGTTGCCCGGACGGCAGCTCGAGTTGATCCAGGCCATAGTCGAGATGGGTACTCCGACAGTTGTCTTAGTGATGAACGGGCGCCCCCTCGACCTGAGATGGGTCGACAACCACGTGCCGGCCATATTGGACATCTGGTATCCCGGAACCGAGGGCGGCGCCGCGGTGGCCAATCTGCTGTTCGGCGACGTCTCGCCCGGTGGCAAGTTGCCGTTCAGCTGGCCGCGCACGGTCGGTCAGATCCCGATCATCTATTCCCACACCCACTCTCACGAGCCGGAGAACCAAGGTCGACGCTACTGGGACGCGGCCAGCACCCCGTTGTATCCCTTTGGACACGGGTTGAGTTATGGCAACTTCGCTTATTCCGACCTCGTCGTCGACCACCCCTCCATCACAGCCGACGGGGCCGTCACGATATCGGTGCAGCTGACCAACACATCTGACCGAGAGGCCGCCGAAGTCGTTCAGCTCTACCTCCACCAGCGATACGGCTCCGCCTCCCGTCCCGTGCGGGAACTGAAAGGCTTCCAGCGCATAGTGCTGCCGGCGCAGGACTCGCGCTTAGTCCAATTCACGCTCGGACCCGAAGCGAGACGCTACTGGAGCACGACTGCACGTGGCTGGGTGACCGATAGTTCGATCTTCGACGTTTGGGTAGGCGGCGATTCGAGCGCTGAATTGACCGCCACTTTCCAAGTCGGCTAAACGCCGAGTCGTTGAACCTGGGGCTATCCCACCTCAATTTCTGCAGCAGGCATCAGGGCTCTAGATGGTCATGATCAACATGCTGGAGGCATGTCGATCCACCAACTGAGCCGGACCACCAGCACCGCCGATGATCATATTTCAGCGAGGCAGAAGTCGCCGATTCGGCGGCCATGGATCGTGCCGTTGGCGCTGCTGACCGCGATCTTCCTGCCGCCCTACCGCAGCTACAACCCCTTGCTCCATGGGCCTGCACGGTGCGAACCCGCGGGTGCCGAACACGATCCTTCCCGCCTTGTGGTTCGGTACGACGCTGGCCGGATTCCGGGTGATTCGACAACGGCGGTTTGCCGCTCACCAGCAATGGATGCTCCGCAGTTTCGCCTTGAGGTTCTCGATCGTGGCCAATCGGATCTGGCTAGCCATCGGGTTCGCCGTGTTTGTTCCGGAGATCTTCGCCGGCGCCGAAGTCGACCCCGCGGCGGTTGACCAGGCGGTCGGAGTTTCGGCCTGGATCGGCTGGGTGTTGAACCTGTTGATCGTTGAGGGGTGGCTGTACCACCGCCGCCCTCGTCCATCAGCCAACGGCGAGTAGCGCCACACTGAACAGAGCGAGTGCCGCGCCGACCTTTTGCGACCTACGTAGGTGCTCGTGCAGCAGTATTCGGGCGAGCCCCACCGTACTGACCGGGGCGAGTGAGGCCAGCACTCCAGTGAGCAGCAGGTGCCCACCACGGATCGCCACCAGGAACAGCACATTGGAGATCATGTCGAGCACGCCGGATAGCAGAGCCAATCGCGCCGGCGCCGCCGGCAGCTGCAGCGAAGACCCGCTCAATCGCACCACCAGCAGCAGAATCGGCAACGACGCACACCTTGCGAAGACAAGCGGCCAGCTCGCTGCTTCAGTAGCCGTTCGACCGAGAATGATCAAGAAAGCTCCGAAGGACACCCCTGCCAAGAGCGCAAAGCCGATGCCTCGCCCAGCACTGCCCAATCTCGAAGCATTCGGGCTCGACCGGGAGATTAAGACGATGGCGGTGAGGGCGGCGGCAATCCCAACACCAGCGGCCGCTGTCACGTGCTCACCGCGAAGCAGTCCTGCGACGCCCGGAACCATCGCCGCCGCAGCAGCTGCGGTTGGCGCGACCAAGGAGATGACGCCGACAGCTAGCGCTCGATAGAGCAGCACCGCGCCGAGACTGCCGCAGACTCCGGCCAGCAGACCGTAGACCAGGTCCGCGGAGGTGAACTGCCCCGGCATGAGAGCGACCATGCCGACCGCGCACAGCAGCCCCGCCGCGTTTGACCATGCGACCACCACGGTAGACCTAGCCCGTCGAGCGGCGATGCCCCCGGCGAAGTCGGCCCCACCCAAGATGGCAGACGAGACCAAGGCCAGCAGCAGCACCATCCTTGCCCCCTTTGGCGGCACCGGTTTGGTGCGGCCCTACGGGTAGGGAGGCGCGAGCGGCGGACGTCGTACATGTTTGCGCAGATTGCGCTGGACTGGTGACCGGCAGACGTCCAAGGCCGCGACGGCGTCTGCTCGGCTGGCGGCTTAGCCGAGCAGGACTAACGCTGATCGATCGGGACGAAATCCCGGGTGCGAATGCCGGTGTAGATCTGCTTGGGGCGGGCGATCTTCTGCTCTTTGTCCTCAACCAGTTCCGACCATTGGGCAAGCCAGCCGGGGGTCCGGCCGATCGCGAACAGGACGGTGAACATCTCCGGCGGGAACTCGAAGGCTTCGTAGATCAGTCCGGAATAGAAGTCGACGTTGGGATAAAGCCGCCGCTTGACGAAGTAGTCGTCCTCGAGCGCGATCTTCTCCAACTCCTGTGCCACTTTGAGCAATGGGTTGACGCCGGTGACCTCGAACACGTCGTCGCTTGCCTTCTTGATGATCTTGGCGCGCGGGTCGTAGTTCTTGTAAACCCGGTGCCCGAAGCCCATTAGCCTTTCGTTGCCGTCCTTCACTCCCTCAATGAAGGCGGGGACGTTGTTGACGCTGCCGACTCGCTTCAGCATCCTCAGCACGGCCTCATTCGCGCCGCCATGCAGGGGGCCGAATAGGGCGCCGATGCCGGCCGCGACGGCGGAGTAGGGATCTGCCTCGGCCGAGCCGACCGACCGTACGGCGTTGGTCGAGCAGTTCTGCTCATGATCGGCGTGCAGGATGAACAAGATCTCCAATGCCTTGACGAGTCGCTCGTCGGCTTCGTATGTGGGCTCGCTCATCTTGAACAGCATCGCCAGGAAGTTGGCGGTGTAGGACAGCCGATTGTCCGGATACACGTACGGCTTGCCTTGGACGTGGCGGAAAGCGAAGGCGCCGAGCGTCGGCATCTTGGCGATGAGGCGGGTGATCTGCAGCGTCCGGTTTTCCGGGTCTTTGATGTCGCGCGCATCGGGGTAGAACGTCGACAGTGCGCTCACTGAGGCCATGAGCATGCCCATCGGATGTGCGTCGTAGCGAAAGCCCTGGATGAACTGCTTCAGATTTTCATGCAGGAATGTGTGATAGGTGATCTCGTGCACCCAGTTGTCCAGTTGGTCCTGGGTCGGCAGCTCGCCATAAAGCAGCAGGTAGGCCACTTCGAGGAAGGTGGAATGTTCGGCGAGCTGCTCAATCGGATAGCCGCGATACTCCAGGATGCCGGCGTCGCCGTCGATGAAGGTGATCGAACTGCGGCATGAGGCGGTGTTGACGAACCCCGGGTCATAGGTCGCGAGACCGGGCTCGCCGGCGACGGCGATTTGCTTGAGGTCCGCCGCTCGGATTGTGCCGTCGCTGATCGGGACCTCATAATCCTTGCCCGTACGGTTGTCGCGAATGCTGAGCGTGTCCGTCATGTCGTTAACCTACGTTGGCCTCCCTGCCGCGGCTAGTAGGGCTCCCTATGATCTCCGCCACCCCTCGTGGTGGGCCTGGTCGCCCGCCTTTCTCGGTTTCCCATGCGTGCGCCTTTCTCGGTTTCCCATGTGTGCGCCTTGTCGATTTCCCATGTTTACGTGGGAATTTGGCACTTTACCCACGTAACTTCATGGGTAAAGTGCCAAATTCCCGGGTAAAGCGACGTCGGTCTGTACGACCAGCGAGGTCGGTCCGTACAGCCAGCGAGGTCTGTACCTATGGCCCGTTATGTCTGTGCCGTATGGCCAGCAGTGATGCGCCCATGTCGCGCTTTGACCCGTGCCGGGAAGCGCAGGTAACCTAGACCGCTGTTGCGTCTTCGCAGGTAGCTGACGCTGCCCTTTGGCGGGCGGTCGGCAGGGCCCGCCGGGCGCCCTCCGCGCACAACTGGTCTTACAACGGAAGTTTGGTCATGTCTACGTACAGCCCCAAGCCCGGCGACATCAACCGGTCCTGGCATGTGATCGACGCAGACGATGTCGTCCTCGGTCGGCTCGCAGTTGCTGCCGCAACACTGCTCCGGGGCAAGCACAAGCCAACGTACGCGCCGCACATGGATTCCGGGGACTTTGTTGTCGTAGTGAATGCATCCAAGATCGCCCTGACCGGCAATAAGCGGACCGACAAGTTGGTCTATCGGCACTCTGGCCGCCCCGGCGGCCTTCGCTCGGAGCCGTACGGCCAGCTGCTTGATCGAGATCCGCGCAAGGCGGTCGAGCTGGCGGTGTGGGGGATGCTGCCGAAGAACAAGCTCAGCCGCAAGCTGATCAAGAAGCTGAAGGTGTACGCCGGTCCGGAGCACCCGCACCGCGCGCAGAAACCGCAGCCGTATTCGATCACCCAGATCGCCCAGTAGAGCCCATTAAGCGAAAGCCAGGATTTCCGCAGTGACCGATACCGCCATCGAGACGACCGAGGACGAGATCACTCCCTTCGTGGAGGAAGATCGGGAGATCGCCTACCGATCCGAGGCTGCGCCACAGGCGTCCTCGGGTCCGGCTGGCCGGGCAGCCGTCGTCGCCGCTGCTGGGGCGACCGGGCGCCGCAAAGAGGCCGTGGCTCGGGTCCGGATCGTCCCGGGCGGCGGCAGCTGGAACATCAATGGCCGTACCCTGGACGACTATTTTCCCAACAAGGTTCATCAGCAGCTCGTAGCCGAGCCGTTCGCGGCTGCCGCAGTCTCCGGCTCCTACGACGTGATTGCCCGGATTTCCGGTGGTGGCGTGACGGGTCAGGCAGGCGCTCTCCGGCTCGGTGTGGCGAGGGCGCTGAATGCCGTCGACGCTGAGGCCAGCCGGCAAGCGCTGAAGAAGGCGGGCATGCTCACCCGCGATGCTCGGGTCAAGGAACGCAAGAAGGCGGGCCTGAAGAAGGCCCGTAAGGCTCCGCAGTACAGCAAGCGTTAATCGGTCCGGCCATGGGTCGCCTGTTCGGCACCGATGGGGTTCGCGGCAGGGCCAACGAGGAGCTCACCGCTGAATTGGCATTGGACCTCTCCGTGGCCGCGGCATCTGTGCTCGCTGAATCGGGAGCCTTCGACAGTCGCCGTGCTCGCGCCCTGGTTGGCCGCGACCCGCGTGCCTCGGGTGAGTTTCTCGAAGCAGCGGTCGTCGCTGGCCTCGCTAGCGCGGGTGTCGACGTGGTACGCCTCGGTATCCTGCCGACACCCGGCGTCGCCTACTTGACCGGAGCCAGCTCGGCTGATCTTGGCGTGATGATTTCGGCCAGCCACAATCCGATGCCCGACAACGGCATCAAGTTCTTCGCCCGGGGTGGCGCCAAGCTGGACGATGACCTTGAGGACGCGATCGAAGCGCGGATGGCCGAGACCAAGTCCAGCGGCCCCCGCCATCGGCCGACCGGCGGCGATGTGGGCCGGATTTCGGACGATCCGGCGTTGGTCGAGCACTACATCGCCCATCTCGTATCGACTCTGGGCGGTCCGGTGAGCCTCGAGGGCATCAAGGTCGTGGTCGACTGTGCCAACGGTGCAGCCTATGTGGCTGCGCCGGCCGCATTCGAGGCGCAAGGTGCCGAGGTCATTCGGATTCATGCCGCACCCGACGGGATCAACATCAATGACAATTGCGGATCCACCCATATGGATTCGCTACGGGCGGCGGTGCTCGAGCACGACGCTGACATCGGTATAGCGCTCGACGGAGATGCCGACCGCTGCCTTGCTGTGGACCCGACGGGCAAGATCGTCGACGGTGATCAGATCCTGGCGATCCTGGCATTGGCCTTGCGCGACGCCGGCCGGCTCAAGAACGAGACCGTTGTCGCGACGGTGATGAGCAATCTCGGCTTCGTCCAAGCTATGCGTGATCACGGCATCACCGTCGCACAGACGAAAGTCGGGGACCGCTATGTTCTGGAGTCCATGCTCGAGGGCGGATATTCCCTTGGCGGCGAACAGTCCGGGCACGTGATCATGATGGAGCACGCCACCACCGGTGACGGCGTGCTGACCGGCCTGCATCTGATGAGCACCATGGCCAACACCGGCAAGAGTCTGGCCGAGCTGGCGGCGGTGATGGTTCGGCTGCCGCAGGTTCTGATCAATGTGCCCGGCGTCGACAAGGCGCGGGCCGACTCCGATCCGGACCTGACGAGGGCAGTCGCCGCCGCCAAGGAGCAGCTAGGCGATAGCGGCCGAGTGCTGCTGCGGCCGTCAGGAACCGAGGCGTTGGTGCGCGTCATGGTCGAGGCGAAGACTTTGGAGACGGCCAACGACGTCGCATACCGGCTGGCGAACGCCGTACGGTCGCATCTCGCGCTCTGACCCGCGTTCAATTCGGCAGCAGATTCCCCAGGGAAGGGAACAAGCCGAGCAGGTAGAGCACGATGCCGATCACCGCGAGTAGCGCATAGACGAGCAAGACGAAGAGGAACGCGCCGAAGGCACCGAAGAAGCCGATCTTCATGGCGGTCCCGGCCGCGAGCGTCATCCGCTGCCTCGACAACGGCCTGCCCGCCGACGAGACGGCCGGATATTGGGAAGTGGTCATGTCTGCGACGCTATATCGTCCTGCGGCTAATCAAGTGGCGTTGGTCGAGACCCGCCCTAGACCTTCCGGATGCGCACCCACTTCACCCGATGGTCACGGTCCTTGCGCAGGATAACGGTGGCCCGGCCGCGGGTCGGCAGAATGTTCTGACTCAGGTTGGGCCCATTGATCGTGTCCCAGAGATACTGCGCCTGCCTGACCGCGTCCTCGCGGCTGAGATCTGCGTAGCGTGTGAAGTAGGACCGCGGGTCACGAAAGGCAGTGTCGCGCAACGATAGGAAGCGGTGGACGTACCAGTCCCTCACATCGTCGTATTCCGCGTCGACATAAACCGAGAAGTCGAAGAAGTCGCTGACCGCGATGCCGCTGGTCCCATCGGCACGCATCCGCGCCGGCTGTAAGACATTGAGACCTTCCAAGATCAAGATGTCTGGCCGCCGCACCATCACCGAGGCGCCGGGCACGATGTCATAGGTCAGGTGGTCGTAGACCGGCGCCTCGACTGCTTCCTTCCCCGACTTCACGTCCATGACGAAGCCCAACAGTGCCCGGCGATCGTACGATTCGGGAAAGCCTTTCCGGCCCATCAGCCCCCGCCGGTCCAGCTCGGCATTGGGCAACAAGAACCCGTCCGTTGTAACCAGCGATACCTGCGGATGTTGGGGCCAGGCAGCCAGCAGCTCGCGCAGCAGCCGGGCCGTAGTCGACTTGCCAACAGCGACAGATCCGGCGATGCCGATGACGAACGGTGTCCGACTGATCGATAGCTTCAGAAAATCGTTGGTGGCCTGATGCAGCTCGCCGGTGTGGAGGACATAGCTGCTGAGCAGCCTCGTCAGCGGCAGGTAAACCTCGCGCACGTCCAACATGCTGGTCGGGTCGTCCAGTCCGCGCAGCCGCTCCAGTGTCGGTGCGTCCAGCGCCATGGCCGCCGACGTCGCCAGTTCCGCCCAGTCAGCCCGACCGAGTTCGAGGTACGGGCCCAATGCCTGCCCGTCCCGCCGCATGTCAGAAATCTAGCGGCGGATCTGCATTAGCCTTGCTGCCTATGTGCGGAATCGTTGGCTATGTCGGCCCGCAGGCCGCCGTCGATGTGGTAGTGGAGGGACTGCGCCGGCTGGAGTATCGGGGCTACGACTCTGCGGGGGTCGCCATCGTCGCGGAATCGTCGATCCACCTCGCCAAGAAGGCGGGCAAGATCTCGAACCTGGACAAGTTGCTCGCCGAAGAACCACTGCCGCGAACCGGGCTCGGGCTCGGGCACACCCGATGGGCCACCCACGGTGCTCCGAACGACATCAACGCTCATCCGCACCTTTCTGCCAACTCGCGGATCGCCTTGGTACACAACGGCATCATCGAGAACTTCATGACCTTGCGCGCCGAACTGGATTCGGCTGGCATCGCACTCGCCTCAGAGACCGACACCGAGATCGTCGCCCAACTTCTCGGCCTCCAGGTGGCCACAGGCGTCGGGCTGGCCGACGCCATGCGTACGGTTTGCGCCCGGCTACAAGGGGCGTTCACCCTGGTCGCCGTGGACCGCTCGGATCCGGACCATGTGGTTGCGGCCCGGCGTAATTCGCCGCTTGTCGTCGGCGTCGGTGAAGGGGAGAACTTCGTCGCGTCGGATGTGGCCGCCTTCATCGAGTACACGCGCGAGGCAATTGAACTCGGCCAGGACCAGGTCGTCCAGATTTCGGCCGACGACATCATGGTCACTAATTTCGACGGATCCCCGGCGCTGGTACGGCCGTATCACGTCGACTGGGATCTCTCGGCTGCCGAGAAAGGCGGTTACGACTGGTTCATGCGCAAGGAGATCTACGAACAGCCGAAGGCGGTGGCGGACACGCTGCTCGGGCGGCATGACGCCGAAGGCAGGCTCACCCTCGATGAGATTCGGATCAGCGAAGCAGAGCTACGCGCCGTTGACAAGATCATCGTAGTGGCCTGTGGCACCGCCTTCTACGCCGGCCTGGTCGCAAAGTATGTGATCGAGCACTGGACGCGGATCCCCTGCGAGGTCGAGCTGGCCAGCGAATTCCGTTACCGCGACCCGATCGTGGGATCGGACACCCTGGTGGTTGCGATCAGCCAATCCGGCGAAACAGCGGATACCTTGATGGCGATCCGGCACGCCCGGGAGCAGCGGGCTCGGGTGCTGGCGATCTGCAACACGAACGGCGCCACGATTCCGCGCGAGTCGGATGCGGTGATCTATACCCATGCGGGACCTGAGATCGGGGTTGCTTCGACGAAGGGATTCCTCACCCAGCTGGTCGCCTGCTATCTGCTCGGCCTCTATCTCGCGCAGGTCCGGGACGCAAAGTTCGGCGACGAGATTGGCAGCACCTTGCGGGAACTGGCCAGCATGCCCACTGCCATCAGCAGCGTTCTGGAAGCTACCGAGTCCGTCATGAAACTCGCAGCCGACTTCGCCGATGAACCCTCGGTGCTCTTCATTGGTCGGCACGTCGGCTATCCGGTCGCCTTGGAGGGAGCGCTGAAACTCAAGGAACTCGCGTACATCCACGCCGAGGGCTTCGCAGCCGGTGAGCTCAAGCACGGCCCGATCGCCCTTATCGAAGATCGACTTCCGGTATTCGTCGTAGTTCCCCCCCAGGGCAGAGACCTCTTGCACGACAAGGTCGTCTCCAATCTCCAGGAGATCCGTGCCCGAGGTGCTCGGACCATCGTGCTCGCAGAGGAAGATGATCATGAGGTCGAACGTTATGCCGACATGCTGATTCGACTACCGAAGGTCTCAACTCTGCTGCAGCCCCTGGTTGCGACTGTGCCACTGCAGGTATTCGCGTGTGAACTGGCCACGCGGAAGGGCCACGACGTCGACCAGCCACGTAATCTGGCCAAGTCCGTCACGGTCGAATGACCATTCCCATGCACGACAGATGATCATCGGCGTAGGCATTGATGTCTGCGACGTAGCGCGTTTCGCCGAATCGGTTGGACGGCGACCCGGACTGGTCGCAAGACTGTTCACCCCTACGGAGGCCGAGCGGCCGATCGCCTCCCAGGCCGCCAGGTTTGCCGCAAAGGAGGCGCTCGCCAAGGCGCTCGGTGCACCGTCCGGCCTCAACTGGTTGGATGCGGAAGTGCTGACCGACGATCATGGCCGTCCTGCGTTCGTGATCACCGGCACGGTCGCCCAGCGGGCTAAGGAGCTCGGTGTCGCGACCATCCATCTTTCGCTGTCGCACGACGCCGGCATCGCGTCGGCAGTTGTGGTGTGCGAGGCGTAGAGGTGGCCGACGCATACGACGTTGCGATCATCCGTGCGTGGGAGGCTGAGGCCATCGCCGAAGTTGGTGAGGACACGCTCATGCAGCGGGCCGCCAGCGGGTTGGCGGCTGCGGTGGCTCGCGCGGCAGCGCGACGATGCGGTCGGGTCTATGGCAGCAAGATCATGATCTTGGTCGGACCGGGCAACAACGGCGGCGACGCGCTCTTCGCCGGGGCGCGGCTGGCTCGGCGGGGCGCGGCCGTGACGGCAGTCCGCTGCCTTGGGAAGCCGCACGCCCGCGGTCTCACGGCGCTCCTCACCGCGGGCGGCCGACTTATCGATCTAGATGATCTTGATCTCAGTGAGGGGCCACTGGGGCTGCGCTTATCGAAGATCGATGTTGCGGTGGACGGGATTCTCGGCATTGGTGGCCGGCCGGGCCTGCCGGACCGAGTGGCGCTGTTCGCCCAACAGCTTTCCGGGCGGTCGGTCCCCACCATTGCGGTCGACCTGCCGTCTGGGGTCAATGCTGATACCGGCGCTGTTCCGGGAGCGTCGATTTGCGCAACCCGCACGGTGACGTTCGGCGAGCAGAAACCGTGTCATCTCATCGAACCAGCGCGCAGCCGCTGTGGCGAGATCGAAGTCGTTGATATCGGGCTGGGCAGCGGCGAAATCTTGCCCGGCCAGCTCTGGCTGCGCGAGATGGACGAGGAGACACTGGCCCGATCCTGGCCATATCCGGACGCCCGAAGTGACAAGTACTCACGCGGTGTGGTCGGCGTCGACGCCGGCTCCGATCAATACCCCGGTGCTGGCGTGCTCTCCACCTATGGGACGGTCTACGGCGGCGCCGGCATGGTCCGCTTCCTCGGTGCGGACAAGCCCGCGGAGATCATCCGCCGAACCCTCCCCAATGTCGTCTTTTCCCCAGGCCAGGTTCAAGCCCACCTCCTTGGCTCCGGTTGGGGCGACCGCCCGGATGGAGGCGACGTCATCGGTGCTGCGCTCAACTCCGGCTTGCCGGCCGTTATCGATGCGGATGGCCTGAAGCGCCTTCCAGAGAAGGTGCCCGGTACCTGGCTGCTCACTCCGCACGCCGGCGAGCTGGCCCGTTTGTTGGGGGAGGAACGGTCCTGGGTTACCGACGATCCGGTAAGAGCTGTTCGTACGGCAGCCGCTCAAACCGGCGCAGTCGTGCTGCTCAAAGGTGCCACTCAGCTCATCGCCAGCCCAGAAGTCGAATGGGTCTGGGTGGCCTTGCCCGGACCGGCATGGACCGGGCAAGCCGGCTCGGGTGATGTCCTCGGTGGCCTCTGCGCCGCACTGTTGGCGAGCGGACGCCCCGCGGCGGAGGCGGCCGTACTGGCGGCATCTGTTCAAGCCCTGACAGCCCGCCGGCACCGTGGGCCGGTGCCGCCTCAGCGG
>JBKPML010000096.1:0-6624 GCA_046732135.1 Actinomycetota bacterium | reverse complement strand
CTGCCGGTAGCCGTCGGCGAACTCGATCTCGAGCTGAGCGAAGGCGGCCAGTTCACTGCCGTAGAAGTTGCGGCCGCCCTGCCAGCCCAGCCGCCCCCGGAACCAGCCATTGCCTAATGCGATACCCAGAACCGATGTTGGCTCCAGCAATGAGGTGACATCCCAGCTCCGATAGCGGAGTCGCCATTCATAACTGGTCCACCCGGGTGTGAGCACCTCGTCCGAGACGGGACGTCCATTCAGGAATGCCTCCAGAACGCCCTGAGCAGTTGCGTGCAAGATCCCAGAGCTAACGGGTCCATGATCTTGATCAAGATCAAACTGCCGGCGCAGCAACGGGGCGCCGTCGAAATCTTGATCGGGCGAGATCATGGCAGCGGACCACTGAGGCATGGCGTCCTTTCTCGATGAAATGAAACGGCCGTGAGTGGGCCGGCGCCGGCTCAGCCCTTGATCGAGCCAGCAGCCATGCCCTCTACGATCTTCCGGTTGAAGAAGATGAACATGACCAATGACGGGACGACGACGAGCAGGATGTTTGCGAACAGCAGGTTGTACTGAGTCAGGAACTGGCTCTTGAAGTTGAACAGGGTCAGCTGCACCGTCGCGTTCTGCGTGCCAGGCAGGAAGTACAGCGGGTTCGCGAAGTCGTTGTAGACGTTGACAGACGCCAAGATGATCACCGTCATAATGACTGAGCGGAGCACTGGGAAGATCACCCGGAAGAAGACCTGCATTGGGCCTGCTCCATCAACGATGGCGGCCTCGTCCAATTCTCGCGGCACTGTGGACATGAAAGCGCGAAACAGCAAGATGCAGAACGGCAGCCCGAATGCGATCTCAATCAAGATCAGACCAGGCATGGTCTTGAACAACCCGATCTTTTGCAGCACCCAGATAGTGGGAACCACCGCAGGTGGCACGATCAAGCCGGCCAGCACCAAGATATTGACGAACGGACCGAGTCGGCCTGGCCGGCGCTGCCAGACGTAGGCGACCATCGCGCCGAAAATGACTAGGCCGGCCACGCTGGCCACAGTGAGCATGAAGCTGTTGATGAAGGCAATAACGAGCAGATAGTCGCGCGCCTGGAATGCCTTGACGAGATTCTCGAGCAGCACGAACTGGTCAGGCCAGGAGAATTCCAGCAGGTTCGCCTCGGCCAGAGGCTTGGAGGCGATGACGAAGATGAAGGCGAACGGCACCAGGAAAAAGATTGCCGTGCCAACAATGGCTACCAGTCCAATGACCATCCCACGCGTGTTTTTCATCGGTCAACCTCGTGTCGATTCAGCCACCAGGTAAGCGGAACGATGATGACGCTCACCAGCAGGAACAGCACCACGCTTCCCGCGGTGGACAGGCCATAGAAACCTGCCTGGTACTGCTTATAGATCACCGAGGCGATCGTGTCGGAGGCAAAGCCCGGACCACCGCCCGTCGTTGCCCAGATCAGTTCGAATGACCTCAAGCCCCCGATCAGCGACAGGGTGATCACCGTGGCAATCGCCGGTCGAGCCAGCGGGAGCGTGATGTGGAGGAATGAGTAGAACCGACTGGCGCCGTCAACCTGGGCAGCCTCGAAGTAGTCAGACGGAATGGAGACAATGCCGGCAATAAAGATGACGGTGGCAAGGCCGACGCCCTGCCAGACATCGACCAGGGCGATGGAGAAGATCGCTAGCTTTGGGTCCACTAGCCAGTCGGGACCGGTTATGCCGATCACTGCCAGCGCCTTGTTGATGAGGCCTTTCTCCGGGTCCATCAAGACAGTGAAGGTGAGACCGACGCCGACCGTGCTCACCAGCACCGGAAAGAAGATGACCGACCGCAGGTAGCCCCGGGCGATGATTTTCGCGGTCAGGAGCACGGCAAGGAGCATGCCGATAATCACCTTGAGCGAGGACGTCATGACGGAGTAGATCAGGGTGTTGCGCAGGCCGATGACCAGGGCCTGCTCGGCGAAGAAGGTCTGGTAGTTCTTCAGGCCGATCCAGGTCGAGCTGAAAAGATCCCAGCGGGTGAAGGAGTAGTACCAGCCCGAGATGGTCGGTACCAGGAACAACACGGTGTAGATCACTGCCGCGGGAATGTAGAACCAATACGGGTAGGGACCCGCACGTCGACCCGGCCCTTTTGTGGTTACCTCCGGCGCAACCGGTGCTATGGGAGGTGTTGTCGTTGTGCCCAATGTGCTCGCCATAGCGAAGCCCTTTCGTACGGTCCTGCCGCCGGTCCCCGCCAGGGGCCGGCGGCAGGATTTCTCAGTTAGGGGCAGCAACCAGCCGGTTGCCTAGAGCTCAGTCCCAGCCGGGCAGGCCGAGCTGCTGTGCCTGCTTCTTGACGTCCTGGTCGTAAAGGGCTGCACCCTTCTCGGCGGTCACCTGACCGGTGCCAACCTGGATGCAGATCTGCTCGAGTGCCGGACCCTTGATGGGCGATTTGAACTCAAGCGCCGGACTCGCCTTACCGGCATCGAGATACGCCTGAGTGTCCTTGGCAACCTGAGAAACATCCGCGGGCAGCTTGCAGTCCTTGGTCAGGAAGGGGCCCGCTGGTGGAGCGCCCTTGGCTTGGGCATCACAGCCTGGCTGGCTGGCAGTGAACGTGATGAACTTCTTGGCCGCGTCGAGCTTGTCGCCCTCGACCGTCTTCGGGATGTACATGGCGGCACCGGGCCATACGGTCAGGCCGTTGGTGCCAGCGTCCTTTCCTGGGATTGCAAAGAAGCCGACGTCCTTCGACTTGCCAGGGGCGACGTTCTCGATATTCGCCGCCACACCACCCAGCTGGGGGTAATGCGCGCCCTTGCCCTCGGCGATCATCTTGATGCCATCGTTAAGCTTTGCCGACCGGTAGTTTTTGTTGTAATAGCCGCCATCCTTCAGCAGCTGGAGGTACTTGAAGCCCTCCAGGGCTGCAGGGGTGTTGGCGAACTTAGCCTTACCGGCTGTGTACTGGGCCGCGAAGTCGGGCACCTGCGCCTCGACATTGTGGTAATCACCTAGGACGAACAGTTGGGAGGTCCAGGTTTCCCCATAGCTCTGGATCACCGGATCGATGCCTGCCTTCTTGATGGCATCGTTGTTCTGCATGAACTGGTCCCAGGTCTCCGGAACCTTGAGGCCGAGCTTCTGGTAGGTCGGAATGTGGTAGAGAATCCCGCCACCGGTGAGGTTTCCCCAGGGGCCGCCATAGAGCTTGCCGTCAGCTCCCTTGCTGGATTCGGCGAAGGTCTTGTCAAGGTTTCCGACCCATGGTTGATCATCGAGGGGAGTCAGGTTCTGCTCAGGCTTCAGAGCCTGCAGCAGCGATCCGTTGTTATACGCGAATACCTCTGCCATGTCGCCGGTCGACAGCCTGGTCTTAACCAGATTGTCGCCGTCTGAGCCGCCGGGCCGGGTGTCGACCTTCACCGTGATGTTCGGATTGCTCGCCTTGAAGGCTTCCACCACAGCTTTCGCGGCGTTCACGGTGTCGTCGCTGTTGTCGACGAGGAATGTCAGCGAGACGGCACCGGCTGAGCCACCTGCGCCGCCCCCCTCACTGCTACCGAGGCTGCCGGCGCTGCAGCCGGCGGCGAACAGCGTGCTCGCTGTCGCCAGGGCAATGAGCGCGGAATTGCGCCTGCCCTTCTTGCTGAATCTCATGGGACCTCCAGATAGGAAACGGAGCGTGGAAGACGCTCGTGGACTTGAGCGCCGTCTGTGTTCTGAAGCGTTTCAATAAGGCGCAACCTAACCCATCCGCTCGACGGCCGTCAATAGGCCACCCGTCGTTGTAGTACTTCTGTTGCTAACGGACAGTCACGTGGTGCTTACCCAGCGGCAGTTCAGTTTCACTGCCGCCTTCCCGGATAACGAGCACCGGAACCGGGCTGTCGATATCTGCCTCGCTACCAGAGATCCGGACTTCGACCAAGCCGAAGGGGGTTGGCACAGCGCCGGCCACGTTTTGCATCCGTCCGACGCGAGGGGCGACCCGTACCCGCCCGAAGCCCGGCTCGGCGGGAGTGATGCCGAGGATGTACGAAATCAGGTCGCGGGTCGGGGTGCTGCTCCAACCGTGTACCGGAGTGCCCCACCCCCAGCACTCACCGAAGGTGTCGTAGCCGTCGACCAGGAACTCCTCCCATCGGCGGACGAGATCTATCAGCAGCTCGGCTCGACCGGCGACAGCGACGGCGTCGTGCACCGCGTAGCTGAAGAAAGGTTCAGCAAGGACCATCTCCCGCTCGGGATCCCAGTCGATTCGCTGGACGCCCTTCATCTGTTCCTCAAACTTCCCGTGGTCGTAGCCACCGGTCTCGCTGCCGATCCAGGACCGAACGACCAGTCGCTCGGAGTCGGTCATTGCCTCAACGATCTGCGCCCAGCGCTCTCGAGGAGCCAGGCCAGAGATGATCGCGCAGGCTTGCGCGATCTGGGAGGCGGCAGGCCGACGTTCGCCGTCGACAATGTGGTCAACATAGAGACCGCGCACGGCGTCCCAGAAGTCCTCGTAGCCAGCTACCGCGGCGGCGTACAGTTCACGAGCCCAGCTGGCCGAACCGGAGTTGCCAACGGCGTCACTCAGCTCAGCGAACTCGGCAAGCCCGCGGGCCCACAACGCAGTGAGGATGGAGCTGCGGCCGGAAAGGAAGATGCTGGCCCAGTCGACCAAATTCCACTCGGGGACGTTGGCAATCGTCCCGCGGTCGTCAAGGTAAGTCGTATACCAGCGCAGGACCCGCTCAATGCTGGGCAGGTGGCGGCGGACGCGATCGAGGTCACCGTCGTGCCAGAACTGCACGTGAACGCCGTGGATCCAGCTCAATGACCAATCTGGAATCGTCAGTCCGCCACTCGCTTCAATGTCGCCCGCGGCGACCATCGGAAGGATTCCGTCGGAACGCGGTGAATCGCTCAGCTCCAGGTAGTTGCGGGCCAAGCCCCAGTCCTCGTTCGTTGCCAGATCGACCATTTGGTGAACCACGGCGTCGCCCACCCAAGCCCGCTGTTCCCTCGTTGGGCAGTCGGTGTATGCATCCAGGGAATTGAGCTCGACCGTACGGATCCCGGCGCGGTACAGGGCGTTAAGCGCCGGATCGTCGCTCTCAAAATAGGCGCCCCCAGTGCGTGGATAGAGGTGCTCGCGTACCTCGAGACGCTCAATGGTGACCTCGGCGGATTCCGCCGAGTGCACGACAAGGTGCAGATATCGAAGTCCGTTCAGCTCCATTGCGGCGAAGGTCTCGCCCCCGCCAGCTGCCACGTAGCGAGCGCCGGTTTCGGGATCCTCACCCAACCAGGCGCGCTCTGGCCGATAGGCCTTCTCCCGATAGAACAGCTCGAAAACCGTACCTGATGGCGCCTGAAGGTCGAGCTCGACGAATCCGGCCACGATCCGGCCGAAATCGACGGAGAAGTGATGGACCTGCCCTGGCCGAACCTCGAAGATCGCTGGCATGGCGGCCATATCGGTGCTCGACTGCACGGCCAGCAGCGCCTGCGTCACCCGGATGGCTGGATGGTCGCTGCTCCACTCTGGGGCAATCCGGGCAGAGGAGTCGAGGACGCGTGCCGGGGCCACCAGCCCTCCCCGCAACTGCGAAATTCCTCGTGGAAGCAGGCGCCCGAAGGGGTAGGTCGGCGGCCGGGTCTCACCCAAACTTGCAGGGTGGAACGCGGGAATCAGGGCCGTCGTCGACCAGCCGGAGTCGTCGAAATCGGCGTCGCGCCAGCCGCGCGGTAGCTCGCGCGCATCCAGGATCTCGACGGGCACTCCTTCGCCGCCATTGCTTCCTGCCATTAGGGACCAGGCGGTTGAACGGTGCGCTCGCCAGGTGTCGTCGGAGATCAGTTGCTGGTCACGGAGCTGAGCCTCGAAGACCAGAGCTGCATCGGGACTCGCACCCGCCGGAGCCGGCTGCCAGAAGGACATTGACTGGCCGTAGTAGGTCACAAGGATCGCTATCACGTTGTCATCCGGCGTCAGGTAGGGCGCCAGGTCGTAACTGTCGTAGCGCAGGCGATAGGGCTGCGACCTGGCCGGTCCTCGGCCGACCTCCCGACCGTTGATCCACAAGACGTATCTCGAATCTGCGGTGAGGCGAGCCGGAGCTTCGCCGGGCAGCTCGGACAGCTCGAACGTTCTGCGGAACAGTGAGCGGGAGAAGCGGCCTCCGCCACGACCCCTCAAGAAGTCCGCCGGAATCTGGATCGGAGGGCGCGGCTCGGGTGCAATCCACTGGCCCAGCCAGCGCAGCGATGCAGCCGCCTGAGTCTCCGTCGCATTGCTCGTCATCGATTTCCTCTCGCTTGAACTGTTTCAGCGCACAATAGCTGCTGCGCACCAATGCGCTCGCAGGGGCGCTGGGAAATCACCCGTGGCGCGACTCTTTGCCGTGGTCGCAGGCTAGCCAGGTACGGGCTCCGGACGGGAGGATGACCGGATGGCGCGGTACTGCTTGCTCGGGCATGTCGATCCACAACATCTTGCTGAGTACCGCCAGGTACATGCGGCCGTCTGGCCTGAGCTACTAGAGGCCCTGAGGGATGCGGGCTGGCGAAACTACTCGCTCTTCCTGCGTGATGACGGGCTGTTGATCGGCTACGTCGAGTCTGATGATCTTGCCGCAGCTCA
>JBKPML010000095.1:0-13596 GCA_046732135.1 Actinomycetota bacterium | reverse complement strand
GAGCAGAAGCGTGGTCTCTGCAGCGGAGAGGCCCGTCTCGGGGGAGTCGAGCCCAAAGCCCAGGGCGACCAGGGCGCAGAGCAGTAAACCCACCAGCGCTATCCAGGAGGTCGAGCGGATGGTGCTAACCCGCACACTTTCAAATCTCAACGCGTCGGTCATGGCGTCCCTCCTGAAGACACTGGTGCCGTGACCGGGCGGGCGACATATTCCTCGGTCGCGCCGCTCGCCTCGAAGAAGGCCTCCTCCAGCGACGCGGTGCGGGTGGTCAACTCATGCAGTATCAGGCCTGTCTTGGCCGCAATCTCGCCCACTCGAGCGGTCTCGACACCGGCCAGCAAGGCGGTACCGTCAGTTTCCCTCGCGACCTCGACCCCGGGCACCGCCTCAACCACTGCCTCGATCAAGGTGTCGATCTGCGGACTGCGCACGAGCACCGACGTGCCGGTGAAGTCGCGGACGAATGACTCGACCGTCCCCGATGCGATCAACCTGCCCCGCCCGATGACCACAAGCTCGTCCGCCATGAGCGCCATCTCCGGCAGCAGGTGGCTGGAGACGAAGATCGTGCGTCCCTGCGAGGCGAGGGTTCTCAGCAGGTCTCGAAGCCACTGGATTCCGTGCGGGTCCAGACCATTCGCCGGCTCATCGAGTATCAGCGTGTGCGGATCACCCAGCAGGGCCGCCGCAAGCCCGAGCCGCTGCGCCATCCCCAGCGAAAACCCCCGAGGCTTCTTCCTACCAACTTCACCAAGCCCGACCATCGAAAGCACCTCGTCCACCCGAGAAGTTGGGATTCGATTGGCGGCGGCCAGCATCCTCAGGTGATTGCGTGCCGAGCGGGTCGGATGAAACGCCCTCGCCTCCAGCACTGTGCCGATTTCCTGCAACGGGTGCCGGATGTCACGGAACCGACGGCCGTCGAACTGCGTGTCGCCGTCCCCGTAGTCGAGGTCGAGCATCAGCCGCATGGTCGTGGACTTCCCCGCGCCGTTAGGCCCGAGGAAGCCGGTCACCACGCCCGGTCGAATTTCAAATGACAAGTCGTCGACTGCGGTCTTGTCGCCGTATCTCTTCCTCAACCCGCGCGCGGCAATCATGCGCTTCCTCTGATCGTTGTGCCACTGTCGGCTGCGTAGTCGCCACGGTACCGAGGGGAACATCAGGAGCGACGTGTCCAGCGACGATCCCAGGGACGGCTCAGGGTCGGCTCAGCGGGATTGCTGGGAGATTGCGCGCCGACCGCGGAGTCGCTCGCTAACGCGCGGCAGACCCGGTGGCATTAGCGGCCACGCGCCCAAACCTCATTATGCTGCGCTCATGCTTATCCTCGGACTCATTCTGTTCGGCATGCTGGTTGGCGCTTGCGTACAGCTGATCTTGGGCAAGTCGGCAAAGGGGATCGACTGGACGCTTGCGTTGGTCGCCGGACTTGTCGGGTCCTTCGTTGGCGGACTGCTGATCAGCCTGCTGTCAGGAGACGGGCTGCAGCTCCAGCCCAGCGGGATCATTGGGTCGCTGATTGGTGCGCTGCTGGTGACAGCGGGCTGGCACTGGTATCGGCGCCGCAGCAGGGCATCTCACGCCTGACACCCGGCGCACCGAACCTGGTCCACCCCGCACCGATCAACCCGACACCCCGGAGCTGTGGGCGTCGCTGAAACGGCCACTGCCGCAATGGTTCGCGCAGGCGCGTTTTGGCATCTTCATCCACTGGGGTCCGTACTCGGTGCCGGCATGGGCTGAGCCGACCGGAGCGCTCGGCGTGGTGCCCGAGAGCGACTGGTTTCTGCACAACCCGTACGCGGAGTGGTACTACAACACCAGCCGAATCCCCGGCACCCCTTCCGCCGAGCACCATCAGCAGGTTTACGGCGGGGCACCGTACGACCACTTCCTCGATGCCTGGACGGCCTCCAACTTTGATCCGCAAGACTGGGCTCGACTGTTCGCGGCGGCCGGCGCTGAATACGTCATACCGACCAGCAAGCATCACGACGGAGTCACCCTCTGGGACGCGCCGGGCAGCGGGGCTCGCAACACCGTCTACCGCGGTCCGCGCCGCGACCTGATCTTCGAGATCGCCAGTGCAGTCCGAGCTGAGGGCTTGCGATTCGGCGTCTATTACTCAGGAGGGCTGGACTGGTCGATCACGAACCTGCCGCCAATCACCTCGGTAGCAGATCTCCGCAGCCTGCGACCGGTCGACGCCGCGTACAACACCTATGCCTACCTACATGTGCAAGATCTCGTAGCGCGGTACGCACCCGACGTGCTCTGGAACGACATCGACTGGCCGGAGGCAGGCAAGCGTGGTGGCCGCTATTCGCTTCATGCCCTCTTGGAGGGCTACTACAGGGCCGTTCCCGAGGGCGTGGTCAATGACCGCTGGGGTGCTACGCACTGGGACTTTCGAACAACTGAATATGAGGCTGGGCGGGAACACGAGCGGGCGGGGCCGTGGGAGAACTGCCGCGGAATCGGCTACTCGTTCGGCTACAACCAGGTCGAAGACGAGAGCCAATCGCTCAACGGATATTCGCTGGCCAAATATCTGACTGACGTTGTGTCACGAGGTGGCCGCTTACTGCTCAACGTAGGACCCACGGCGGAGGGGCTGATTCCGACAGTCCAACGGCGGGCGCTGGAGGAGCTCAGCCGCTGGATGGCCAAGGCCGGACCAACGCTGCGCGCTTCCTCCCCAGTGCCTGCATCTGAAGCACGGCCAGGTGATGAGCCGTGGGTGCGCTGGCTCGCTAGCCCTAAGCACCTGGTCGCTGTTGTAGACGCCGAAGGAGTGGTCAACCTGCAGCCGGACCAGAGGGGTCTAGACATGGCCGGCGCTCAATTCCTCGTCGGACAAGGCAGGATCCACGGATCGGGCGATCAACTGCGAGCCGAGTTGCAGGCGGCCGAGGACGGCCCCAGCGTGCTGCTCATCCCCCGGCGCTGATTCGGACGGTACGCAAAGGAAGGATACGGACCATGCGGTATCGAACTCAGGTACAGACGTGACCGGCGAATTCGCTGAGATGTCGGCCGTGGTCACAGGCGGCGCCTCCGGCATCGGCCGTGCAACGGTGGAAGAGCTGGTGGCGCGCGGGGCTCGAGTGGCCTCTTTGGATTTGCGCCCTGCAGCGCCAACGGCAGGTGTCCAGGAGATCACAGCCGACGTCAGCGACGATCAGTCGACGCGCGAGGCAGTCGACCGCGCCGCGCAGCTCCTCGGGGGAATCGATGTAGTAGTCAACAATGCCGGAGTTGGTGCGCGCGGAACCGTGGAGGACAGCCCTGATGAGGACTTCCTGCGGCTGTTCCAGGTCAACGTGCTCGGCATCGTACGTACGAGCCGCGCGGCCCTGCCGTACCTTCGACGCTCGGAGCGTCCGGCCATAGTGAACACCGGTTCCATCGGCGGTTGGACAGGGCTTCAGCAGCGAGCCGCGTACAACGCTTCAAAAGGGGCAGTGCAGGCCTTGACGCTTGCCATGGCGGCGGACCACGTCCGTGAAGGCATCCGGGTCAACTGCGTGAACCCGGGAACCGCTGACACTCCCTGGGTGCAGCGGCTGCTGGACTCCGCGTCCGACCCGGAGGTCGAGCGTGCCTCACTGGAAGCTCGCCAGCCGATGGGGCGCTTGGTGACAGCTCAAGAGGTGGCCAATGCCATTTGCTACCTGGCAAGCCCGCGGTCAGGATCGAGTACCGGAACGCTACTGGCCGTCGATGGCGGCTCACACACTCTGTTGATCACCCGCTGACTCGGCCGCGTCGACGACGGGAAGCAACGTGCGTACCCGCATCCTCAACGGCACCGACGTGTCCCTCACCGAGGTCGGTTTTGGCGCCGCCGTCATCGGCAACCTCTATCAGGAGACTTCTGACCGGGATGCCGAGGAGGCAGTAGCAGCGGCTTGGCAAGTGGGCATTCGATACTTCGACACCGCTCCTCACTATGGGCTGGGGCTGTCTGAACGACGGCTAGGTCAGGCGCTCAAGGGCTTGCCACGCGCCGAGTTTGTGGTGTCCTCCAAAGTCGGGCGACTCTTGGTTCCGAACACCCACCCGACGGGCCGCGACAGCGAGGGGTTCGCCGTCGCGGACGAGCTGTCCCGGGAGCGCGATTACAGCCGGAACGGTGTGCTGCGATCCATCGACGCGACGTTGGCCCGGACGGGCCTGGACCGGCTTGATGTGGTCTTTGTGCATGACCCGGAGGACCACTGGCAGGAGGCGGTCGAGGAGGCGATACCTACCCTGGCTGATCTGCGTTCACAGGGCGTCCTCCGAGCCATTGGCGTCGGCATGAACCGGTCTGGGATGCTCGCCCGGTTTTTGCGGGAAACCCCGGTTGACGTCGTCATGCTGGCCGGCCGCTACACCCTGCTAGAGCAGGACGCACTCGGTGACGTACTTGCGGCGGCAGCGGTAGTCGACAAGAGCGTCGTAGCTGTCGGCGTCTTCAATTCGGGAATTCTCGCCCAACCGCGACCGACCCTGGGGGACAAGTACGACTATGAAGACGCTTCACCTGAGGTGATCGCTCGGGCAAACAAGATCGCCGATATCTGTGAGCAGCACGGAACAACCCTTCCCGCTGCCGCCATTGCCTTTCCCCTGGCCCACCCCTGCGTTGTGAACGTGACCCTGGGTATGCGCACCGCCGCCGAAGTTCAGCGCAACGTCAATCTCTACAACAGCAGCGTTCCACAAGGTTTGTGGTCAGATCTTCGGGCCGCCGCTTTGCTACGGCCAGATGCTCCCGCGCCCGTTTGAGACCAGCCACCTCAATAGGCTGGCTTGGCGGCCAGGAACGTCCGCAGGAATTCGAGGACCTCGGCTCTTTGTTCGTCCTGGGGGTTGTGGCCGGCACGGTCGATGATCACGAGTTGCGACCCGGCAATGCCAGCCGCGAGTTCCCGCTGGCACTCGGGCGGAAACACGAAGTCCTCACGCCCGGCCATCACCAGCGTGGGAACCCTGATCTCACCAAGGCGGTCCATCACCGACCAGCCGTCGAGCAGGTGGCGGCCAGCGAAGATGAAAGCGTCGCGGCGCATCCTCGACCGCCATCCCCCGTCGGCTAGCTCGGAAGCCATAGCCTGCCAACCAGAGCCGTGGCTGTACGCGCCGCTGATCCGCCAGAAGATCGGAAAGTACTCACGCCGGCTGAACTCGCCATGGAACCACCGGCGGACCAGCTCCACTTTGGCTGGGCTGTACCCCCGCTTGGCGAGCAGCTCGGAAGCGTTCTCCCGAGACCAATGGCTGTCACCACCGGTATCGAGGAGCACCAAGCTGGATAACCGGCTGGGGTAACGCAGCGCGTACTCAAGAGCCACGTGCCCACCGAACGAGTGTCCGAGCACGGCCCACTTCTCGAAACCCAGGTACTCGCGCAGAGCGTCGGCGTCCGCGGTGAGGTTCTCCCATGTCATCGAGGAAACGGGCACCCCGGTAGACCGCCCATTGCAGCGGTGGTCGTAGAACACCAGCGTGAACTGGTCAGCGCACCGCCGGAATGCGCCCATCGTCCACAGATCCGCGCTCGGTCCACCGTGCATCAGCACCATTGGGTCACCCTGACCCACCACGTCGACGTACAGGGATACGTCCCGGACCGCGACCTTCCGTGGCCAATCCCTCGCACTCCTTGGCCGCATCATCATCCTTCAGCCCCTGCTGGGCGAGTGGTGGCGGTGGATGGATCCCACCGACTGTGATTGATCGCACCAGATCTCGTCCTGGTCTGATCAGAGGCAAACGTCCCCAATCTCAAGGGCGTTCGGCACACGGTTGGGATGATGTCGGCGGAGAAGATTCAGCCTAGTGAGTGTAGGGGCGTTCCAGTTTGCTGTCCGGATCGATCTCCACCCCGAATCCGGGCCGGTCCGGCACTTTGAGCCGGCCGCGCTCGGGCACCGGCTCGTTCGACAGCAGGGGTGAAAACATCGGCACGACTTCGCTGGGCTCCGGATGCATCATGATGAACTCGGCGAATGGGCTGTTGTGCTGCGTAACAACGAAGTGGTAGGAGTAAACGCTCGACCCGTGCGGCACCACGAGCTTGCCGTGGGCGTCGGCCAACGCCGAGATCCGCCGCAGCTCGGTGATCCCACCGCACCAGCCGACATCGGGTTGCAGGATGTCGCAGCAGTCCATGTCGACGAGTAGCCGGAATCCCCAGCGGGTCGCCTCGTGCTCGCCGGTGGTGATCAACATCTGCGGGGGTACCCGCCGTCTGAGTTCGGCGTACCCCCAGTAGTCGTCGGGGAGCAACGCCTCCTCGATCCACTTGAGTCCCCACTCGCCGGCGCGATGTGCCAGTCGCGTCGCGTAGTCCAGGTCAAGCGACATCCAGCAGTCGAACATCAGCCAGAAATCATCACCGACCCGGTCGCGCATCGTACGCAGCTTGTCGAGGTTTCGACGCATTCCTTCCTCACCCTCGGCGGGGCCGTGCTGCAGCGGCATCTTGCCGCCGATGAAGCCCAGCTGCTTGGCGAGATCGGGTCGTGCTCCGGTGGCGTAGAAGATCAGCTCATCGCGGACCGCGCCGCCGAGCATGTGGTAGACCGGCTCCTGGCGCACCCGACCCAGCAGATCCCACAGGGCCAAGTCGACGCCGCTGATCGCGTTGAGGACGATGCCCTTCCGCCCGTAGTAAAGCGTCGAGAGGTACATCTGGTCCCACATCTTCTCGATGTCTGTCACCGGTTGCCCCTCGATGAACCGGGCCAGGTGCCGCTCGATGATCCAACAGCCGAGTTCACCGCCGGTGGTCACGGCGAAGCCGACTGTGTCGTCATCCGCCTCGATTTCGACCACGAGGGAGCCGAGAACGTTGATGCCGAACGACTGGCGGCTCTGCCGGTACTCGGGATACCTGGCCATTGGTGTCGAAATGTGGTCGTCGATCCAATGGCCCTGGGCCTGGTCGTGGTAATCGGCGCCGCCGCCGCGTACGACCGAGGCCCGCACATGCCGAATGCGCGGCACGGTCATTGGGCGGCGTCCTGCGCGTCGCCCCTATGCGAGTACACCAGGATCTTGCTGACGTCGAGCTCACCTGCGGCGAGCCGGGCGAACGCCTCCGACGCGCCATCCAAGTCGACTCGGTCGTTGATCAAGTGCTCCAGCCCCGCCGGCCGTGAGGCGACCCATGCGGCCGTATCCCGGAACTCCTGAGAGGAGTAGGTGAAGCTGCCAATGATCCGGCGCTCGTAGGTGCTGATCTCGAAAGCAGGCAGCGTGATCTCGGTTGCGCCCATCCCGACTAGCACCACGCGAGCCCCCAGACCGGACGCGGTCAGTCCGTCCGAGATGGTGTGGCTGGTGCCGACCGCATCGAGCACCACCGTCGCCGGCGTACCCAATGACGCCTCCACCTGCTGCGAGACATCACCCGTCAAGGGGTCCAGCGTGGGAAAGCCGAGCTTGTCCACCAGCGCTCGCCGGGCCGAGTTCGGCTCGGACACCACAACCCGCTGAGCGCCAAGGCGACGTGCGCCAAGTGCAGCGGCCTGACCGATCGGGCCGCCGCCGATCACGAAAACGACGTCATCGGGGCCCACGCTGCCGCTGACCGCCGCGTGGTAGCCGACCGCGAGCGGCTCCACCAGTGCGCCGTACTCCTCCGGAATCGAGTCAGGCAAGACGACAACATTGCGCGCCGGCGCCAGCATCATCTCCGCAAAGGCGGACTGGATCTCTTTGTTGACACCGATCACGCGCCGCCGAGCGCACAGCTGCTCGGTGCCGGCCGCGCACTGGGCACATTCCCCGCACCCAATTACTGGGTTGACGGTGGCCACCCGGCCGGGTTGGAGCGCCTTGTCCGACACGTTCGCCCCGACGGTGGCGATCCGTCCCACTGTCTCGTGACCCATGACTTGCCCTGGGTGGCGTCGCTTGTTCTCACCTGTGTAGCCGTGCAGATCGGACCCGCAGATGCCGGTCGCGGTAATTCTTAGTAGAACTTCGTCCGGACCGGGTTGCGGGTCAGGCCGGTCCTCCACTCCGATGTCCCCCGGACCGCGGTAGACCAGTGCACGCATGGTCCTCCTCTTCACCGATGATCCCCAAAGACAACAGCCGAGTTGGTACGACCGATGGCCTTGCCAAATCTCTTCGGGAGCCAGTCTTTCTCAGGACCCTGCGCTCCACCACCGCAACCCTGACCAATGCCTGCAGCATCTGGACTCCTGGCTCCCCACCGCCGACGGCGACCGGAGCGGACTGGGCCCATCGATTCGGTTAAGGTCCGAGTCAGGATCAAATGCGCCGAAGGAGCCACGATGAGCTCAACCCCAGCCGACCAACCCGCGACCTGGGTAAAGCCGTCGGAACAGGAAGCGCAGCAGAAAGGTGCTCGAGACCCGATCCGCTTCGCAGCCGTCGGTCTAGACCACTCGCATATTTACGGCCAGATTTCCGGCCTGTTGGGGCAGGGCTGTCAGCTGGTCGGTATCGCCTCCGATGACCGGGATGCGTCCGTCGCCGCTGAGGTCCGGAATCGGTGGCCAGACGCGCAGTGGTTCGACGATCCGCAGGAGCTGTTGGAGGACGACCAGATCGACCTGATTGTCACCGCAGCCGTCCCGGACCGCCGGGCCGCGATCGCTGTCGAGGCTTTGCGCAACAGCAAAGATGTTGTTGCGGACAAGCCGGGTTGTGTGTCGTTCGAAGAGCTGGAGCAGGTCAAGAGAGCCGTCGCTGACACGGGCCGGTTCTGGTCGGTCACCTTCTCGGAGCGCTTTGAGGTTCGTTGCGTGGCCCGTGCCGGCGAACTGGTACGCGCCGGCCGGATAGGTCAGGTGGTGCAGACCTTGGGGCTCGGCCCGCACCGCGAGGGAGATCCGGGCCATCTGGCGGGCGGTGCCGGCCGGCCGGACTGGTTCTATGACCAGGACCGGTTCGGCGGGATTATCACCGACATCGCCAGCCATCAGATCGACCAGTTTTTGTGGTTCACCGGCGCGACGACCGCCGAGGTGGTGGCCAGCACCGTGGCGAACTACACCCATCTCGACAATCCGAAGATGCAGGACTTCGGGGAGGTGCTGTTGCGCAGCGATTCGGCCCAGGGCTACATCAGGGTCGACTGGTACACCCCGAAGGGGTTGCCGACCTGGGGTGATGGTCGGCTCATGGTGCTCGGCACCGAGGGCTACCTAGAGATGCGTAAATACGTCGACCTGGAGGGACGCCCGGGCGGCGACCACCTCTTCCTGGTCGACTCCGAGCGAACCCACTACATCGACTGCTCCGATGTGGCGCTGACCTACTATCCGGATCTGGTACGCGATGTGCGCGAACGGACCACCACAGCCTGCCCGCAGGAACACACCTTCGAGGTAATGCGCCTTGCTCTGGAAGCCCAGCAGCGCGCGACCCGACGAGGTGCCGCTCGCTAACAGCCCGCCAAACACACCGTCCCCGTGGGCGATCCCGCACGATATGGAGGTGCGCGATGGGCATGGTGCTTCGGCCGCTGGGCCGGACCGGCTTGCAGGTCAGCCCGTTCACGCTCGGCTCGATGCAGTTCGGGGAAAAGGTCACCGAAGAAGAGGCCGGGCGTCTGTTCGAGATGGCCATGGACGCCGGAATAAACATGGTGGACACCGCCAACGTCTATGGTGCCGGTGCCAGTGAGGAGA
This sequence comes from Actinomycetota bacterium, assembly GCA_046732135.1. Classification (GTDB taxonomy): domain Bacteria; phylum Actinomycetota; class Actinomycetes; order Propionibacteriales; family Propionibacteriaceae; genus Microlunatus. The sequence continues at coordinate 3,937 of JBKPML010000095.1, read as the reverse complement.
TCGTTGGTCGGCTGATCGCGCCGTGGCGTGACCGGCTGCTGCTGGCCACCAAGTTCTCCGTTCCGACCGACGCCGAGGACCCGAACTCCGGCGGCACCTCCCGCCGTACAGTGATCGCCGCGTGCGAAGCCAGCCTCCGACGGCTGCGTACCGATCACATTGACCTCTACTACATTCACCGGCCGTTCACCCAGACCGCGATCGACGAGACGCTGCGGGCGCTTGATGACCTGGTCAGGGCTGGAAAGATCCGCTCGATCGGCACCTCGGGCTTGGCCGGTTGGCAGCTGGTCGAGTCGCTGTGGTGCGCGCATGACCTCGGCCTCAACCGACCGGTCGTCGAGCAGACCGCGTACCACCTCCTTGACCGGCGCGCAGAACGTGACCTGGTGCCAGCGGCCTTGACCCACGACACGGCGCTTACGGTCTGGTCGCCGCTCGCAGGCGGCCTGCTGACCGGCAAGTACCTGAGCTCCGACACGGGTGGTGATGCGCGGCTCTCACCAACCAACGCGTGGGGTGCCAAACACTTCACACCCGCCACCGACGCCGCAGTCGCCGAGCTCGCGAAACTGGCTGATGATGCAGGCATGTCGCTGACCGCTCTGAGCCTGGCCTGGACACTGCAACGCCTCGGCGTGGCGAGCCTGGTCGTCGGGCCGCGGAACCGGCGACAGTTCACCGACCAGCTGGCCGCCGTCGAGTTGACGCTCAGCGAAGACGTACTCGACGCCATCGATGGAATCGTGCCGCCGGGCGGAGTCACAGTGCCCTACTACCTTGACGACGATTTCGCTGACTTCCGGCCCCAGCCCTACCACTGGTGAAGATGTGATGAACGATCGCTACCCGATCGGCCTCCTCGGGTCCGGCACCGCGGCCCGGACGTTGGGCGGCAGCTTCGTCCGTCTCGGCCATCCGGTGATGCTTGGCTCCCGCGACCCGAGCAAACTCGCCGACTGGGTCGCCGAAGCCGGACCGCTAGGGCACGCCGGGGGCCTGACCGAGACAGCGCGTTTCGGTGAGGTCGTTGTCCTTTCGGTTCTAGGCAGCGCCGCTGAGGATGTCGTGCGGCTCGCCGGCGTCGACCACCTCGCTGGCAAGATCCTCATCGACGCCAGCGATCCGCTGGACTTTTCCAGTGGGCGGCCCGGGCTTTTCGTTGGCACAACCGACTCCCTCGGCGAGCGGATCCAGCGGTTAGCGTCCCGCGCGCGGGTGGTCAAAGCGTTCAACATCGTCCTCGCCGACGTCATGATCGACCCCAGGCTCAGTGGGGGAGAGCCGGACATGTTCATCGCCGGGGACGCCGACGACGCCAAGCAAACCGTCACCCAACTGCTTGAAGACCTCGGATGGCCGGTGATCGACATCGGCGGGATTGAGAACGCCCGCTGGCTCGAAGCGCTCAGCCTGCTCTGGGTCGTCTACTCCCACCGCACCGGCAAGACTCACCACGCGTTCAAGCTTGAAGGCAAGTAAACCCAGAGATCGAGGAGAGCCTGCCTGAAGTCCCGTCGTCCTTTTCTCCCATCGGCGGTGTTTCGGAACGCAATGACGGCTGATCATTGGAGCATGCACACCCTCACCGATGCCGTCATCGTCGGTAAGGGCCAACTCTCCTTCGCCGACGTCGTGCGCGTGGCTCGAGATGCGGCCCCGATCGAGATCGCCCCGGAGTCGTGGGCCGAGGTAGGACGCAGCCGCGCGGTGATCGAGGCGCTCGCCGACGACGATGCGCCGCATTACGGCGTGTCCACCGGCTTCGGCGCGCTGGCCACCCGCCACATCCCCGTCGAGCTGCGCACTCAGCTGCAGCGCAGCCTGATCCGCTCCCATGCGGCCGGGTCGGGACCCGAGGTCGAGCCAGAGGTCGTTCGCGCCCTGATGCTGCTGCGGATTCGCACCCTGGCTACCGGCCGTACGGGCGTTCGGGCGGAGACGCTCGCCGCGTACGTGGACCTCCTCAACGCCCAGATCACTCCAGTCCTACCTGAGTACGGCAGCCTCGGCTGCTCCGGTGACCTCGCTCCGCTGGCGCATTGCGCTCTGGCCCTGATGGGTGAAGGCCTAGTCCGGACGAAAACCGGTGAGCGCCAGCCGGCGGCCGAGGCGCTGGCGGCGGCGGGTCTCGAGCCGATCACCCTGGCCGAGAAGGAGGGCCTGGCGCTGATCAACGGCACGGACGGCATGCTCGGCATGCTCGTGCTGGCGATCACCGATCTGCGTGCGCTGGTCAGGGTGGCCGACGTCACCGCGGCGATGAGCGTCGAGGGTCTGCTCGGCACGGACGACGTATTCGCCGCGGATCTGCACGCCCTGCGGCCGCACCCCGGACAGATCGCCTCCGCCGCCAATCTCCGGGCTCTGATGGCCGGCAGCGAGATTCGCGAGAGCCACCGCACCAAAGCCTGCACCCGGGTCCAAGACGCTTACTCCCTGCGCTGCTCGCCGCAGGTGGCGGGGGCGGTCCGCGACACCATCGCCCACGCCGCCACCGTCGCCGAGATCGAACTCGATGCCGCCATCGACAACCCTGTGGTCACCCCGGACTGGCGCGTCGAGTCGAACGGCAACTTTCACGGCGCGCCGATCGCCTACCAGCTCGACTTCCTGGCCATCGCCGCAGCCGACCTGGCGAGCATCGCCGAGCGTCGCACTGATCGCTTTCTCGATCCCGCCCGCAACGGCGGCCTGCCGCCGTTCCTCGCCCACGACGCCGGTGTTGACTCCGGGCAGATGATCGCCCACTACACCTCGGCGGCCATCGTGGCGGAGCTGAAGCGGTTGGCGGCGCCGGCATCGGTCGACTCCATCCCCAGCTCGGCCATGCAAGAGGACCACGTGTCGATGGGCTGGTCTGCGGCGCGCAAGCTGCGACGTGCCGTCGACGGGTTGACTCGGGTGCTCGCAGTCGAGCTGCTGACCGCGGCGCGGGGCATCCAGCTTCGCGCTCCGCTCCGGCCAGCCCCCGCCACCCAAGCGGTCATCGCCGCCCTTCGCGCGGCCGGGGCGCCGGGACCTGGACCCGATCGCTGGCTGGCACCCGAGATCGATATCGCGGTGGAGTTGATCACCCGTGGCACGGCCGTAGCGGCGGCCGAGTCTGTGGTCGGCCCGCTGGCCTGAGATCCCACACCCGGACCGAAAGTGGACGGATACGACACCTTCGAGGCAGCAGAACCTGTCGTTTCCGAAGAAAGGATGATCATGGAAGGCGCACGACCCGTCCGGGCCCCGCGAGGCACTTCGCTGACGGCCAAGAGCTGGGCCACCGAGGCTCCGCTGCGGATGCTGATGAACAACCTGGACCCGGAGGTCGCCGAGCGGCCGAACGACCTGGTGGTCTACGGGGGAACGGGCCGGGCCGCCCGGGACTGGCAGGCCTTCGACGCGATGGTGCGTACGCTCACCACGCTGCAGGCGGACGAGACGATGCTGGTGCAGTCCGGCCGGCCCGTCGGCGTGATGCGGACGCACGAGTGGGCTCCCCGGGTGATCTTGGCCAACTCAAACCTGGTGCCGGACTGGGCGAATTGGCCGGAGTTCCGCCGGCTGGAGAAGCTCGGCCTGACCATGTACGGGCAGATGACTGCGGGTTCCTGGATCTACATCGGCACCCAGGGGATCGTGCAGGGAACGTACGAGACCTTCGCGGCTGTGGCCGAGAAACGCTTCGGCGGCACCTTGGCCGGCACGCTCACCTTGACCGGCGGCTGCGGCGGCATGGGCGGCGCACAGCCGTTGGCGGTCACCCTCAACCACGGCGTCTGCCTGATCATCGACGTGGACCGGAGCCGGCTGGAGCGCCGGGTCCAGCACCGCTACCTCGACGAGATCGCCGACGACTTGGATCGTGCGGTGGCGACGGCGCTGCGGGCCAAAGCCGATCGGCGGGCCACCTCGATCGGGGTGGTGGGCAACTGCGCCGAAATCT
>JBKPML010000094.1:0-44475 GCA_046732135.1 Actinomycetota bacterium | reverse complement strand
GAAATGGAGATCGCGGGCAGCACGTTGCGGTTCGGGTTGGAAGAGGCTGCCAAACAGGCAGGTATGTCCGAGCACGTGATCTTCCTAGGCCGGCCCTCAAGCCTGCTGTTTGAAGCTCGTGATCATTTGGGCCAACCGTCTCAGGCTTTCCGCACGCTCTTCATCCAGGAGCTCCTGCGCCGCGGAGTGCTTGGGCAATCGCTGATGATTTCGGCAGCTCACACTGATGCCGACATCGAGCAGACAATCGAGGCCGCGGCGGAGGCGCTCGAGGTGTACGCGAGAGCCATTGAGGCGGGCGGCACCGAGGGCTTTCTCGTTGGCAAGCCGGTAGCGCCGGCGCTGCGAAAGTACGCCGAGCCCCGCCGACTAAGGCAAGGCATCACCAGTGGAACGCGAGGTACATCATGAAGGTCGTTTTGTTCTGCGGGGGGCTCGGCATGCGAATGCGTTCCGGGAACGACGCACCTTTGCCCAAGCCCATGATGCCGATCGGCAATCGACCTGTGCTATGGCACATCATGCGCTATTACGCGCACTTCGGACACAACGAATTCATTCTCTGCCTGGGTTTTGGCGGGCACGCCGTCAAGGACTATTTCTTGGATTACCACGAAACTCATTCCAATGACTTCGTGCTATCCAACGCCGGTCGTACGGTCGAGCTGCTGTCCAGTGATATCAGTGACTGGCGGATCACCTTCGCGGATACTGGGTTCGAAACGCCGATAGGAGAACGTCTGCGCCGGGTCCGGGATTATCTGGGCGACGACGAGGTGTTCCTCGCAAATTATGGTGATGTCCTGACGGACGCGCCGATGAACGATCTGATCGATAGCTTCGTTCAGACCGACGCCGTTGGCTCGTTGCTGGCAGTGGCGCCGCAGGATTCGTTCCACGTGGTCAAGATCGACGGCGACAGCCAACTCACGGGCATTGAGCCGGTGGCAGACATGGACATGCGGATCAACGGCGGCTACTTCATTCTCCGACGCGAGATTTTCGATTTCCTGAATGAGGGTGACGACCTCGTGATGGACGGCTTCACACGTGCTGCCCGAGCGGGCAGGTTCCGCGCTGTGAAATTTGATGGCTTTTGGGCACCGATGGACACGCTCAAGGAACGTGCCGCGCTTGAGGCCATGCATCGGACCGGCGACCGTCCATGGGCCCTTTGGGAGGGGTCGCCGGAAAGTCAGCTCGCCAAGCCTACGAAAGTACGAAGCCTGCCGTTTGCAACAGATTCATATGACGTTGCCTAATCAATCGGTCCCGATGAAGTTGGCCCGGGCAAAGAATCCATACATATTGCACTTTCGCCGCAAGGCATGTCACGTCTAGTGGCCGACATATCGATCGGGGGGACAAGCCAAATGACCAGACCAGGGGTGCTGCTCGACAGGGATGGCACAATCATCGAGGACAGCGGTTATATCGGATCCGTTGACCGCGTCCAATTTATCGACGGTGCAATTGATGCGATAGCCGCGCTTAACAAAGCGGGTCTGCCCGTCGTCGTGGTCAGCAATCAGGCCGGTGTCGCCCGTGGTCACTATGGCATCGATGACGTTCAGCAGGTACATAAGCACATCATCGCTGAGCTGGAGCGTCAAGCTGCGCACGTTGACATGTGGCTGTTCTGCCCCTATCACCCCGACGGCATTGTTGAGGCATTCGCCCGATGGAGCTTTGATCGCAAACCAAACCCAGGAATGGCATTGGCGGCGGCAGAGGCGCTTGATCTCGACCTCAGCTCTTCGTGGGTGATCGGCGACAGCGCAGTTGACGTCGGTCTCGCCCGAGCCGTCGGCGCTCGGCCGTTATATGTCGGCGATGAGGTTCTCAACGATCCAGACGTAACCTCGCTGCCGAATCTCGCGGCCGCGGTCCAGCTCATTATCCACGACCACACCAGTGTGGTCCCGCAGAAGCGGCCCTCGTTCCCGACCCGCCGGTTTTATGACGCAGGTGTGTTTGGCAGGGCATACGCGACGGAATTCACCCGCGCTTTCAGCTCCGTCGACCCGACGCGGATCGTTGCCGCCGCCGACGTCTTGAACGATGCCTACGATCGCGATGCGGCCGTGTTCGCGTGTGGCAACGGCGGTTCCGCCTCCGTCGCAAATCACCTCCAGTGCGATCACGTCAAGTGCGTGCGCAATGGCACCGACCTGACAACACGTGTATTCAGCCTCAGCACCAACGTCGAACTTATAAGCGCAATTGCGAACGACCTCAGCTATGAAATGGTCTTCAGATACCAGTTGGAGTCCTTTGCCCGCCCCGGCGACGTGCTACTCGCCGTGTCCTCGTCCGGTCGCTCGCCGAATATTGTCCGAGCGATTGAATGGGCAAATGCGCACGGCATGCAAACCATAGCCTTCACTGGATTTTCTGGTGGTGAGGCACGCCAGCTAGCGAAGGTGTCAGTGCACGTCGAGGCAGACAATTATGGAATCATCGAAGATGCGCACCAAGCATGTATGCACCTCTTGGCCCAATACGTCCGGCAGTCGCGTATGACGCCGAATGCCGTTTCGGCCCAGACATTCTGAGAACGATGCGCGTTGCGATCAACCTGTTAACGGACGATCCAGCAAATCCTTCAGGAGCACACTGGTTCTGGACTCGGGTCATTCCGGAAATGAGCAGGCGGCTCACCGATAATGAGGAATTGCACCTGCTGGTGAGCCCGCGGTCGCGGCCCATGCATAATGGATACGGTCCGCGCGTTCACTACATTACGTTCCCATGGTCTAACGAGAGCCCTCCACGGCGGACACTAAGCGAGCACCTCTACTCACCGATCCGCCTGCCAAATGCCAAAATCGATGTGTTCAGCACGCTTATGGCGCCTATAGTGCGACCGGCACCCTCACTCGTCGTCCATTTCAAGACAATGCATGCCTACACAGCTCCGCAGTCCCTGCGGCTGTCCGCACGCCTCTATCGTCGGTTGAGCTATCCCCGTACCGCACGCGTGGCCGACGCCGTTATCATCAATTCGGAGAGCTTGCGGAGCGAGGTACGACAGTACCTTGACGTCGACCCGGCGAAATTGCACCTCATACCAGAAGCCGTCGACCACGCTGTCTTTCGCCCAGGTGATCGGGACGAGGCCTGTTCACACGTCAAAGCAAAGTACGGAGTCACGAAGCCGTTCATTCTGTTTGTCTCGTCGTTATGGCGGTACAAGAACTGTGCCGGTCTGTTGCGCGCGTTCGCGGCGGCAAAGCCGAAATTGGGTGATCGTCAGCTCGCCGTCGTTGGCCCGGGCCGGGATACCGAGTATGTCGACGAACTGCATACCCTCGCAGACCAGCTCGGCATCGCCAAGGATGTGGCGTGGGTCGGCGGGGTGCCGCTGGAGGAGACGGTCAACTTCTACCGGGCAGCGGACGCATTCCTCTATCCGTCCTTCAACGAGACATTCGGGCTGCCGATCCTGGAGGCTATGGCCTGCGCCTGTCCGGTGGTGACATCGAACGTTAGTGCTATGCCTGAGACTGCGGGTGGCGCCGCCTTGCTGGCCGACCCTGAGGATCCGGAGTCACTGGCCGATGCCATCGTCAGGGCCTGCGGCGCTGAGCAAGCACGCCTTCGCTCGGCAGGTCCCAAGCGCGCCCGCCAATTTACTTGGGCAGCGACGGCAGAGAGCACGCTGGCCGTCTACCGCGATGTCCACTCGCGCCGGGTGGCTCGGAATGGCCATCGATGAGGATTCTGGTTACCGGCGGCGCCGGGTTCATTGGTTCTCACACCTGCGACCGGCTCGTCGCCGACGGCCACCAGGTCATCGTGTTGGACGCTTTGACCAGGCCGGTACACCAAGATGGCAGACCTAACTACGTGACTTCGGACGCAGAGCTGTACATCGGTGATGTGCGCAATCGCGACTTGTTGGCAAACTTGCTGCGTCGAGTCGATGCCGTCTATCACTTCGCGGCGTACCAGGACTATCTGACTGACTTCTCCCGATTTACAGATGTCAATGTGACGTCCACTGCGATGATCTACGAAATCATCGTTAACGAGAAACTTGATCTCAGTCGCGTTGTCGTTGCGTCGTCGCAGGCCGCAATGGGGGAGGGACTTTACTGCTGCCCCCAGCACGGCGAGCAGACCCCAGACATGAGGTCGGAGGAAGCGCTCCAACGATCCCAGTGGGATCTCACCTGTCCAGTCTGCGGCGGACCTGTAGAGATGCAGCCCACCCCCGAACGGATTTCGAATCCCCAAAATCCGTACGGTATGTCGAAATATGGCGAGGAGCTTGTGGCGATCAATCTGGGGCGACGGTACGGGATCCCCACGGTCGCACTCAGATACAGCATTGTCCAGGGGCCTCGACAATCGGTCTACAACGCCTACTCCGGGGCATGCCGAATCTTCAATCTGCATTATCTGCTCGGGAGCGCCCCGACCTTATTCGAAGATGGCCAGGCCATCCGGGACTACGTCAACATCCATGACGTAGTTGATGCCAACCTGCTGGTGCTGACCGAGGACCGAGCGGTGGGCAAGGTCTTCAATGTCGGTGGTGGAACCGGTTACACAACTGAAGAGTTTGCCGACATCGTGCGCCGCCACTACGACTCAGCGCTGACCGGACGGATCAGCGGCGAGTATCGGTTCGGTGATACCCGGCACATCCTCTCCGACATTGGCACGCTCGGCCAGCTGGGATGGGTGCCTAGGCGAACTCCGGTGGACTCTGTCGCCGAGTATGCAACGTGGCTTGCGGGAATGCCGGGCCTTGACCTGATCCTCGCCGAGGCCGATAGCAAGATGCGGGCGCTGGGCGTTGTCAGAAGGTCAGGAGGATGAAAGCTTTCCTTCTGGCCGCTGGACTGGGTACGCGGCTCCGTCCAATCACTGACAGCACACCGAAATGTCTGCTGCGGATCGGCGGCGTCGCCCTGCTCGACATCTGGCTGGATGCGCTTGCCCGATCAGGTGTGGACGAAGTACTCGTGAACACTCATCACCTGTCCCACCTCGTCCGCGCCCACCTGGCCGCGCACACCGGCTCACCGGTTGTGCACCTGGTTGAAGAACCTGAGTTGCTCGGAAGCGCGGGAACCCTGCGGGCCAACCGCGATTTCGTCGCGAACGAGGACATGTTCCTGGCCGTCAATGGAGACAATCTCACCGACTTCGATATCAGTGTGCTGATCAATGCCCATCGATCAGCACGCCCGGTGGCCACGCTGTCGTTGTTCCGTGCCGCCCGGCCGTCTGAGTGCGGCATCGTGGATGTAGACAACGGTGTCGTCGTTGGCTTCGTCGAAAAGCCCGCCCATCCGACAAGCGATCTCGCCAATGCCGGCCTGTACGCCTTCCATCCAAGTGTGCTCGACGAGATAACAGGCCCGGCACCCAAGGACATCGGCTACGACCTTCTCCCAATCCTGGTCGGTAGGGCGCGGGCCGTGCTGCTGGACGGTTCCTACTTCATCGATATCGGCACTCCGGCTGCCCTACGGCAAGCCAGTGAGGAATGGGAAAGCAGGCTTGTGAAGTGATCATCACCCAGACCCCTTTGCGCATCGGGCTGGTCGGCGGTGGAACCGACCTCCCCGGTTACTACCGTGAACACGGCGGCCGCGTCCTCAACGCCGCGATCGACAAATACGTCTATGTCATCGTTAAGCAGCGGTTCGACGACGACATCTACGTCAACTACTCCAGGAAGGAAATCGTCTCCTCCGTTCAGGACATCCAGCACGAGCTGGTTCGCGAAGCCATGTACATGACCGGTGTCACGGGCGGGGTAGAAATTACGACCTTGGCCGATATTCCATCGGCCGGTTCGGGGCTTGGTTCTTCGTCGTCGGTGACGGTGGGCTTGCTGCACGCGCTGTTCGCATATCAGGGCCGTCAGGTATCGGCAGAGGAACTGGCCGACCGGGCTTGCGCCATTGAGATCGACAGATGCCGCAAGCCAATCGGCAAGCAAGATCAGTACGCGGCCGCATTCGGTGGGATATGCGACATCCGGTTCGGACCTGGCGACCGGGTCAGCGTAAACGAGATCGCGCTTCCTTCGCCGCTGCGCAGGCACATGCAGAACCAGCTACTGCTGTTCTTCACAGGGATTACCCGGAACGCCAACACGATCCTCGGCGAACAAACCGCCAACATCGCCGACAGGCTGCCCCAGCTTGGTCAGCTCCGGGATCTCGCCGGTGAAGCTGCAGCCGGACTTCGGGAGGGGGACATCGACGCCCTTGGCGTCGCTTTGAACAAAAGCTGGCAGGCAAAGCGGATGCTCGCGGCCGGAGTATCGAGCTCGCAGATCGACGAGGCGGTCGAGGTGGCTCTTTCAGCAGGTGCCACCGGTGCGAAGGTGACGGGCGCCGGCGGAGGCGGATTCCTACTCGTCGTGTGCCCGCTGGAAGCACAACGGCGCTTGCGCGAAGAGCTGAGCAACATGAAGGAGCTTCCCATCAAGCTTGAGCCGCTCGGCTCTCGAGTGATTTTCAACGTCCACCACGACATTTGGAGCTGAACACGCGCACTCGTCCAATCACCGATCGGTTGGGGCTGCCCGGTCCCATCCTTTGGCTCGTGGTCACGGTCGGCATCGTAGCCGTCGTGATTATCGGCATATACGTCGTTCCTCGCGACAGCCCCGCCGCCGTGAACGTCACCTGGCCTATTGCGCCCCCTGCCCAAATTTGCTCGGACCCGGCTAACTGGGCTGGACCGGCAAATCCGCCGCAGGGCGCCATCGTCGTGCCGGCAGGAGACAACACTGAACTGACCCACAACTGGAATACCGAGGGCCTGTCCGGGGAGGGCAAAACCTTCTGGTTCGCGCCTGGCGTCCACACTGTAGGAACCGATGAATTCGCCCAGATCCAGCCCGGTAGCGGTTCCAGCTATATCGGCGGTCCCGGTGCCATCATCGACGGTCAGCACAAGAACCTTCAGGCCTTCACCGGGAAGGCGTCCAACGTCACCATCAAGTACCTCACCATCCGAAACTTTGGTACTGGTGCTTCCGGCAATGACCAGGCCACCGTCAACCACGACGGGGGCCGGGGTTGGACAATCACTCACAACTTGGTTGTAGACAACGACGGCGCTGGCGTAGCGCTGGGGCCGCGCAGCGTCACCACATATAACTGCCTCAAGGAAAACGGCCAGTATGGCTTCACCGGTTTTGCGGGCAAGAACGCTGCTGATGGCACGAACGCCTTGCTTGACCACAACGAGATCTCCGGCAACAACACCGACAACTGGGAGGTTCTTCGCGACGGTTGCGGCTGCACTGGCGGCGGCAAATTCTGGGAAAATGAAGATGTCGTCATCAGTAGCAACTACGTGCACGACAACCATGGGGTCGGCATCTGGGCAGACTTCAACAACCGCGGCTTTCTCATCGAAAACAACTGGATTGAAAACAACGACGCCCACGGCATCGAGTACGAGATCAGCTACAACTTCCTCATCCGCAACAACGTCCTCATCCACAATGCCGTAGTTATGGGGCAGAACGAGTTCGGTGGAGTGGGCGATACATTTCCGGCTCCAGCCATATACATCTCCGAATCCGGCGGCGACACTCGCGCCGGCAGCACATATACGACCTCGGAGATCTACGGCAACTATTTTCAGGACAATTGGGACGGCATTGCGTTGTGGGAAAACGCTGACCGCTACTGCCGGCCGGGAGTCAACGACACGGCCGCTTCTTGCCCCTTTTTCGAGAAGACCTTAGGCACTCGAAACAAGACGAGTAATGTCCTCATCCACGACAACGAGTTTCGGTTTACCAGGGCAGAGGTCGGCTGCACTAATACGCTGTGCGGTCGCAACTCGATGTTCTCCAATTGGGGCGTCACGAGTAAGTACCCCGCCGATATCATCCAGAAAGCCGTAACATTCAAGCAAAACAACAAGTGGTACAACAATCGCTATTACGGGGATTGGCACTTCCAACCCTTTGATATGGGTACCGACAGGGCCTTTTCCCAGTGGCAAGCCGCCCCGTACAGCCAAGATGCGGGAAGCACCCTCAGCGAGACCGTGCCTGAGGTATCCATGCCCCGCTAGGACCCGGTTGCGGCTCACTCCATAAGAAAGGACCAGAGCCGCGGGGCGACGAGGGTTGCGTCGAAGTCGCGATGGAATCGCTCCTTGGCAGCGCTCGATGCCTGCCGGCGCAGGGATTCACTATCGAGTAGCTCGAGCAGCGTGGCCGCTGCCTTCGCTGGGTCGTCGAGGGACCAGAACCGAGCTTCGACACCGTCGTCGCATAGCTCGGAGATCGGTCCGATGTCTCCTGCCACTATCGGAAGTCCGGCCGCCATTGCCTCGATAATCGCCAATGAGGAGGATTCGGAGTAGGAAGCGTGCACGTATGCCCGATAGCCGGGCAAGAAGGCGCGGACGTCGGATCTAAAGCCGCGGAACCGGACCCGCCCTTCGAGGTTCAGTGAGTGGGCCTGTCGCTGAAGGTCTTTCAGAAGAGAACCTTCGCCGAACACATCGAGCGTGAGGGGTCGTCCGGCCTGATCGGCTGCGGCAAGGACGTCAAGCAAGAACCGGTGGTTCTTCGCCGGGAGAAGATTGCCGATGGTGACAAGATCCCCGATTGGCTCCTGGGGGGACGCATCATCTAGCGGCGGCGACACAAAATTTTCGATCACTGCCGATGGCACGGTTGCGGCCTCTGGGAGCCAGTTCAATAGCCCATCCTGTGCCCAACGGGACACATAGACCAGACCGTCGACTTGCGGGATCACTTCTTGCTCTAGTTGCCGTATTGCACGGAACACGGCTCCGTCCCGCTTTATCAGTTTCTTGACGACCCACTCGTCAGCCTGAGAGACCGAAAAGTGGACTGCCATGATCACACGCTGGTGAGGTCCTTGCCGCGCTCGCAAGGCCGCATGGGCAGCCAACGGACATTGCGCGTACACCACGCAGTCGCCGACTTCAGCAAGGCGGGAGCGCAATGCCTTCTGAAGGAACACCTCATGCCAGTGCCGATACCAGGCGACATCGGCTGATCCAGAGCATCGCCGCAACACCAGGCGGGGGCCGAAGACAGGAACGGCAAGCGTCCGACTCCACGTGAACGGCGTCACAAGGGCCGGGGGCTTGTCGGATTCCTCGAGATACCGGCGTAGCTGTCGGATGTGTGTGTGAACGCCTGTTATGCCTTCTTCGCGCAGGATGGTGGCGATCACAAGTGGCACTGCCGTGCCGTTCGTCCGTGTTGGTCTAAAACGTGCTGTGCGCGTCGATTCCGGCGCGCTGACGGGGAGCTCTGGTTTCATCGGCTCGCTCCTGATGGCACCTGATCCTTGTCCGACGAGTCCGGATCTCGTCCGGGGGGCGGCGCTGTCTCGTGCAGCGCCGCGCGGAGTTGCCACCACCACAGCAGCGCGCCAATCCACGCAGCAGCTGCCGCACCGAGCACGGCCCCTTGCGTTCCGCCCACGGCAGCGCCGGCCAGGCCACTGACAACCACGACAATCGAGGAGATGATCATCGCGCGAAGACTCCTCCGCGCTGCTCCCAAAGCTCGCAGGCCTGCGCCGGCGCCTGCTTGGATACTGCCCCCCATGAAGGCGAGCGTGACCAGCGGCACGAGCGGGTAGGTTGGCCCCCATACCTCTCCCAGGAGCAATTCCCCAAGCCCTCTCGGTAACAGCACCAGCAGCAGGACTCCCCATAGCAGCGCCGCCGCAGCGAGCGAACCGCCATATCCCAGGCAAACGATCGGCAGGTGCCGCGGCGAGCGGCGATGCGCCTGGGCGACCTCCGGCACAATGACCGCGCCGGTTCCAAATAGCATGATCATCAATGGGCCCATCAGCGTGTAGGCACCCTGCACGTAGCCGACAGCAGCAAGTCCCAGGATGAGGCCGATGCCGTACGTCCGCAGCTGGGTTGCGGCGCTTGCCGAGGCGCCTTCCGCAAGGTAGCGGAAGCTAAGATCACGATGCTGAGATAGCCACCGCCTGGACTCAGACAATCGAGGTAGGACGCGCGCCTGCACTGATCCGATCGTGGCGGCGACGGCGGCCGCCGCTCCCCAGACCAGAACGAACCAGAACACGTTCTTATCGCCAACCATCCTCACCCCTAAGAGGCCGGGTATCAGCGCCAACGCCCAAACCATGTCGTTGAGGAATGCCTGGCCTCCGCGTCGGGCTGCGAAGAAGGCGTATCGCCAGCTGTCCTGCAGCAGCAGCGCCGGCAGCATCAGCCCGAGGGCCAAGAAGGCGTACTTGGCCGGGCCGTGGGTTAAGGCGGCCACCCCAAGCATGCAAGTACCGGCGGCAAGGCCGACAGCCATGGCAGTTCCGGTGGAGCCGGTGACGGCTCGCCGCCACGTCGGACCCTCGGCGCCGCCGAACCTGACCATGAGCGGATCGGTGGCAAGACCACGTGAGGCAGTGAGAGCAAAGGCATAGGTCACGTATGCGAGGCTGAACGCGCCGAACTGCTCAGCTCCTAAGGTGCGGGCGATGCTGAGAGTCACAGCCAAATTGGTCAGGCTCGAGAGCCCCTGGTCGGCCACCCCCCAACCAAGATGGCGCATCCCCCGTGCGTTCCTCAGCCGGATCGCCATTGCGCGCAACGTTCCGCGGTTGGCGGCTGCTTGTCTCCTCATTGTTCAGCCTTGCCGGTCGGTGCCGCGAGCAGGGAGGCCGCAACAATGAGCTCGAGCGTGTACGGGGTGGCACCGCCGAGTCCTGTTTCAGTGATCGAGGCCACAAGGCAATAGGTGATGAGGAATAGCGCCACCGCGCGCCGAATTCCTGGGCGGTGAGCCACCGCGAGGATAAGAAGAATCAGGAGCATAGCTGCGGCGATGAAAATGCCGAACCAGCCTTGATCCAGATAGCTCGCAAGCCAGCTGTTGTCAATCGAAAGACCATTGAAGGTTTGGTTGGACAGGCCTGAGCCGAAGAGCTCTTCCAACCATGGGCGTTGAATTCCGAGGAGGGCCGACCACACTTTGGTGCGCCCGGTGAGTTCAGTGGCGTCTTGCACGGTCTGGCCGCGCCACAGCCAGTTGAGGATGAACGGAGTGAACAAAGTGGCCGTGGCAACGGCGGACAGGCCCAAAAACGCTGACGTGCGCCGAACCCGCGCGTACCCCAAGAACATGCTCGCGCCCGCGACGGCGAGCCCTATTGCCATGCCGAGAAGGGCAGTCCGAGTGTGCGCGCCCACTATGGCCGCTCCCGCGCCGACAACGGTCAATATTGCGGTTCGACCGCGCACGACTCGGCCGAACCAGAGCAACACGGTGCAGCCGAGTAGCACGGCCGCGTAATGAGCTACCTGCGTCGGAGGTATTGGCCAGAGGGCCCCCGATAAACGGCCCCCGTACTTGAATGCGGCACCTGGGGCCAGGATGGCACCGACAAGAACGCTCAGCATGATGACGCGCAGGCAGGTGATGTGTGCCCGCAGCAAGGGAAAGTCGCGCCTTCCCCACCACGGCGTGAGCAGCCAGAGGACCAACGTAAAGCCGATAAGACGGCATGCCCGGTAGGTCGATCCGTACACGAAGTCGTTATGGATGCTGGCCAAAAGCCCGACAGTGGCCAGAATGCTCAGCAGCACCAGGAACAGAGACGGTCGGACCACCCCACCCGGGTTGAGCAGAAGGGCAAGCGCAAGGGCCAGGATCAGTGCCCCCTGCGTGATCAGCTGACCGATGGTCCCCGGAATGGGCACCACGGTCGGCATCTGAGAGAACGCCAGGACATTGACGAACAGAGCCACCCAGACCGGGAGTGGGCTGCGGAGCAGGGCAGTCCCGGGCGTCCGATCACGGGCAGTTGTGCGGTTGGCCGTCAATGCGAGTGGGCTCATCGAACCCCGGACTTCTTCGCTGCCTCCCGCTGGTCATGGACATCGGGGTTTTGAACTAGCGTGGGTCGATCGAAGCCCGCCACCCCAGATGAGTCGTCGGCACTCTCGGCGCGCAGCAGAGCTGCGAACCGCATTTCCAGCC
This sequence comes from Actinomycetota bacterium, assembly GCA_046732135.1. Classification (GTDB taxonomy): domain Bacteria; phylum Actinomycetota; class Actinomycetes; order Propionibacteriales; family Propionibacteriaceae; genus Microlunatus. The sequence continues at coordinate 32,486 of JBKPML010000094.1, read as the reverse complement.
CGGCTGTACGAATTAGGTCACCGGCAGTCCTGATTCTTTCGGCACTTGAGCGGCCGGCGGTAACGGCGACGATCACTCGGTCTGACCACGCCGTGAGGTAGTCCGCCCCCACTGCGGGGTCGAGATCGGCCAAGACAAGCGTGATGTCGGTCAGCTGCGGCCAAGTTGGGCTCGGGTCATCTTCGCTCAGCCCGACGGCACGGAGATCGGTCGCGTCACCAGCCAGCGCCGGGACTCCACCGGGACGCAGTATGGCAGGCATATCTGTTGAGTCCGAGATGGACCTCAGAACGGTGACATCGAAATTTGTCTGCTCGCTGAGGTCGATCAGAGTCACGGAGCACCCCTTTGCCACAAGGTTTGTCGCCGCAGCCGCGACGGCGAACCGAACCTCGTCCGCGTTGTCGATGCACGCCACGGCAAGCCGGCCCCATCGCCCCGGCATTGGAAGCCCCTGCTCGATTGCGTGTGCTAGTCGCTCACGGTCACCTGCACGGCGGATGTTCACAACCCGAAGATGAGGCACCCACCGCAGCCTTTTCGGAATTGGCGCGACTCGACCGACGCTGATCGGCACCGGCGCTTCAAGCGCCTCTGCGATATCGGATCGCCTACGAAGCCGGTCGGACGTTATGGCGAAGAACAGCACCATTCCGCACCCGAATGCGGTGCCGCCGATCAGCCCCGACGCCAACACAAGCACCATGCGGCGTTTCGCGCGGCCCCTTTCGACGGTGGCAGGGTCTACGACTCTGCTGGAGGACACCACGGCCGCGTTCCGCAATGTCGCGTCCTCGATGGATTGCTGCATGTTTTCGATCCGACTTTGGAGGTACGCGCGTTGGGCTATGGTCTCGCTGAGTTTGCTGGCGTTTGAGCTGCCGCCCTTTGCAAGCTGATCAACCCGTCGGGACAGGGCTGCCACCTCGCCGTCGAGCTTCTTCATGCGTTCTTGCATGGCGGCTATCAGAACGTCCGACTGCAGAGAGAGCTGCTTGCCCCGGAAGTCGAGATAGATCGAGGTAAATGCTTGGAGGCGGCGAACTGCCTCTTCATCGGTTGGCGCCGCGACAGTGATCGACAGCATTTCCGGACTAACCCGCTCGATTGTCACACTCTTGAGGAAGCCATCCGGCGTCACCGTCAGCCCGAGGCTTGCGACTGTCTTGGCCGCCACGGCCTGTGATCGCAGAAAACCCACATCGGTGGACATGGCGAGCGAGGGGTCGACCCCTTCTTCGTGTGCCAGCACGAGCGATGATTTGGCGCGGTGCGGCTGTGGAAACGCGACCAGGAAGGTAACTGCCATGAGCAGCCCCAAAATGGCCGATAGCGCGCACAACAGCCATCGACGTCGCAGCGTTGTGCGGATGAAATGGAGGCTTACCAATGTGGGGCTTTGCTGAACTGGCGAGCCCTGATCGTCATCCTCCACTTCAGGAATGTCCCAGCGTTTTTGCGTCATGGGCGCCTCCGGTGCTGATTACCAACGGCGGCGCTTGACGATGCGTTGCCGGTAAGGCGTACCGGCACGGGCAAGCGGCGGGAGCGCTCTTCCATCGTGTGCCGCCCAGAAGTGAGGTCCGTTGGATCGGGGTCCGCAACGACGACTCCGTCGATGCGACGACCAGCGTCATCCACTGCCACGGCTACTCGAGCAAGTTCTTGCTCCGTGGCAGTGCCCGCGGCAACGGAGAGAATCGTGGCAGCGCTGAGGGGTGTATCGGCGAGATCTGGCCGCCGCCGGTCCACAACAATCAGGGTGATCGTCAGATCGATCGGTTCACCGTCCGGCACCTTGCCGAGGTAAAGGGTGGGCAGAGCGCGGTCCTCGTGTTCTGTGCTGCAGGCTGCCCACAGTGTTGCCGCCCTCTGTTGGCCGGCCGCCGTAACCAGGTGGGTCGCGATACCCAACGACGCCGCGAACGACGCGAGCTGCGGGCCGATGGCAAGGCCTCGAGCGTCAGGGGCGATCGACACCACGGTGAGGGATTGCGGATGATCCACCTTTCCGGGCGGGTGCGACTCACCTTTGCGATCCGCGGGCGCCAAACCACGGAGAAGTCGACGGAAAGCCCAGGATTCAGTGGGCGTCGGTTCGTAGCTCTCGAGCAGCGTCGCCCATCCCGCGACCGAGCGTTGTGGCCGACTTCGAACAGTCGCCAGCACCGGGCTACCAACAGCATCGGCGATCTCGTCGCGCAGTCGTACACGTCTATCGCGCCGTGCTATCGCGAGCACGACAGCGACCGCGATGAGTAGGCAGATCAGAGCACCAGCGGGGGCCCAGATCAACAACCGAACCAAGGTTGAGGGACCCGTCGCCTCGGTCGCAGGCTGAATGACCGACGTGCCGGCGCCGGCGGACGATCCTGGAGTTCCGGTCGCGATTTTGTCCTCGACTTTGTCCAGCTGCAGTGAGAGGTTCGCCTGTTCTGCCCGAAGCCGAGCAAGCAACTGCGCTTCTTCAGTGGCGTCCGGCGAATTGGGGTCAACCGCCCGCTGCCGTTTCGTAGCAGCAGTAATTTCCTCCTGCAGCTTTGTGATCTGCGCTTGAAGGGCGTCCCGCCTGACATTGAGGCTCGCCAGGGCGGCGGCAGTGACCTCGCGTGCGGTGTGACTCACATAGCCGACATAGGAGTCTGCGAGGCCTTGGGATAGCATCTGCGCTTCAGCCGCGTTGGTTGAGGTTGCGTCGATCTGGACGATCTGGTTGGTCGTGGCTGAAACCTCGACCATCTTCTTGACTTTGGTTCCTGGAATGGCAGGCACTACCGCCTGCCCAGCTTGCTTCAGAATCGAAGCACTTTGAGCGATTCGTACCTGGGTATCAACATCGGAGCTGCTCCTATCGGCGAGCGCCGGTGTTGGTAGCAGCACCAAGGTGGTGCTAGTCAAAGGTGGGGGCTCCACCATCACATATGCGATACCCGCGGCCAGCCCTATCAGCCCGCTGACAGCCAGCGTGAAACTGTGGCGCCGCAGCGTTCTGCCGATCCACCGTCCATCGGACAGCCGGTTACTCATAACACCTCCAGCTCGGTGACAAGACGGGTTGAGGACATGGCCGTTCCGCTTCCGACCAAGGAGGTCGCCGGAATCCGAGCGCCGAATCTCGGCGAATACCAACCCATCGGCGGGTCGATCTCGGCTCGATGTACGGTCCAGGCGAGCTCGTCAGGCAGCAGCAGCACTCCCTGCCTGCGGTCCAGGCCGACCCGCCAGTACAGAATCACCTCGGATTCGGCGAAATCGACTTTGATGTCGGGGCCGAGGTGCCAGAACAACCGCAAGGGAACCGCTGCAGCCGACTTGATTGTGTCGACGACTGTCAACCGGCGCGCCGGCGAATCGAGCGTCACCAAACGGCGGTGCGTCGTCGGAGCCATCAATCTCTGGTAGCCGTCATGCTCAGCGCACCACGTTTGGACCCGCTTCTCACCGACATCACCAGTGAGGGTGACCGTATGGGGATGAGCGTCCCAGAGAAAGGGCCCGCCTGACTCTGCCTGACTAACCGACCCGATCTCCGCGGTGTTGTGGGCCGCCGTCGAGCGGAACCACTCTCGCCATTCCGGCTCTCCGTGGTAGCAATACGTGCCCGGGTCCGCGAGGATGTCGACACCGTCGTGCCGAACCTCCAGCGAGAGGGCATCGGCGTGGGCGTGCGCTGCGATCGACAGAAACCCATGGGGGCCCCCGTCGCAGCGGCACCAGATTTCAGGACCGTCCTGGGGGCGGGAACGGAGGATTACCAGGCCCGCATCCTCGAACCGACGCGGCCGTGCTCCAGGCCGCGGAAGTTCACGGGACCGGCCGAGAGCGCTGAGTAGGTTCGCCTCCAGTCCGCCGGCGAGCGAAGGCCACCATTCCGGGGCCCCTAATAATGCTGCGCCAGCACCCAGCATCGTGGCCCATGAGTCACGTTCCGGGTCGTCCAACACGAGCGCCCGACCTTCATCGCCGTCACCCTGGCGTGGCGCGCGGCCGGTGACATCGACAATGGCGGCGCCGGCATCGAGCATCCGCGCCAGGCGCTCCCAGGCCGCCTCGGAAAGTGGGTGCCCAGCGGCGTCGGCTTCAACGGCGGCCACCAGACCGAGCTCGAGAACGAAACGGTGGTAGTCGGTTGCCAGCTCGCGGTTCAGACCGTCGTCGAATGTGTTGGCCACCAGCTCGCGCTCCAGCAACGCGGCCGCGTTGCGACGCCACTGTGGCGTCCGGCGATACCACGGGAACGCGCAGGCAGCCACGAGGCGCCCAGCCGCCTCCGCAACAACGTGGTTGTTGGCGGAGGAGCCGCGACTCGGGAATGCCGCCAGGAACCTCTGATGCCAGGCGATCTGCCGAACTGCATCGTCGTTGTGCTCGAACAGGTCGCCCACCTTGGGCCATTGGTCGAGCAATCGGCGGATCCACGCCCAAGAGATCAGGCGGATGCCCGCCTCGATACCGCTTGTCCAGTGCACGCCACTGAGAAATGGATTTGCAGCCCACCAGGAACGCAGTTGCTCCGCGGCTGCGTCGGCGTAGCGCTCATCTTGCGCCAGCCACCAGGCGGCCGCCAGTACGGTGATGTGATGGTGCCGAGACATCTCCCAGACCTGCTTGATGTTCCCCGTCTCGGCCTCATCCCGGTGATGTACGCGAAACGCTAGTTGTCGGTCCGGTGCCCGGCGGCCGGTGATCGGATCAAGGAACCAGTCGGGGTCCGCGCTGTCGGTACGGCGGTTGCCCAGGACATTCCACGTTCCAGCCAGAACCGTGTCGGCGGCACGCACAACGGAAGACGCCACATCCGCTGGCACGCCAAGGCTGGTTGACTCTGGGAGCGTTGGTCCGAATGCCCGCTCCGACAACGTGTCCCGCGGCAGCGTGGCCGTGTCACCCGGCAGGATTTGACGCCGCGCCCAAAGCCGACGTCGTCCGGCGTCCACGGTGCGGTAGAGCACCTCCGTGGTCGACATTCCGCGAAGGCGCCTGAGGTACCAGCCGGCCTCCGGGCGGCTCACCAGCTCACCGGCTTTCCTAAAGACAGGCTCTTTTCCACGGCGAAGGTTGCCCGAGTGGTCGCGACCAGCGAATCCAGGGAGATGGGCATGGCCGAGTTCGTACGGACAGCGGTCAGAAAGCTGTCGAGCTGTCCACGCTGCCCCTTGTCCTGACCGGCGAGCACCCGATGGCGGCTCTTGCCCGTGGCCGTCCACACGGTGACCCGCTGGAAGTTGTCCAACCGTCCGTTCCGGCCGTCCGCCGCTAAGTCGAGGCTCTCCTTCGGGAAGCGTGAACTGCCCTCAGTGAGGTAGGAGATTGTTGCGACGGAGTTGTCGGCAAAGCGCAATGTAGCGTGAATGTTGCTGCCTGTTCCCATGGCGTAGGTCTCGACCGGGCGGTGGCCGACGAGAGCGCTGAGCGTATCGATGAAATGCCCACCCTCTCCCGCGAACCGTGATCCTTCCAAATCCTCGTTGAGGTACCAGCTGTCAGCGTCCAGCCGTCCCGCGTTGACCAGGTAGCGAGCCGAGACGGGACCACGGGAAGGGCCGAAGCGTTGCCGCAGATCGATGAAGAGTGGTGCAAACCTCCGATTGAACCCGACCATGACTCGGTCGTTACCGGTCTTCTCCACGGTGGCCAGCACCGCGGTGAGCTGCTCCTCGGTGAGGGCGAGCGGCTTCTCCACGAAGACCGCGTGCCCGCGCTCGAGGGCTTGGCACACCAGATTGGCGTGCGAATGATGCCGGGTGACGATGAAGACGGCATCAACCGTCTCGTCGTCGAGGACCGATTCAACGCTCGTCGAGACGGTTGTAAATCCGAACTTGCGTTGCGCGTTGACCGCCGACAGTGCTTTGGTCGTGGCAACCGAGACCAGCTCCAGCCCTGAGCGCTCACCCAAGTGAGGCAGCAGCATGGAGGTCGCATAGTTTCCTGCGCCGATGAAGCCCAGGCGCACCACGTCCGACGTTTGCCGGCGCACGGACGTGGACGCGGCGCCAGCTGACCCGTCGCGTCGGAGCGTCCGGGCGGGGGGTAACGCCTCCTGCGGATCACCGTATGACAACAGGAATCCGATGCCTCGGAGCGAGCCGTTGCCCAACCGGTTGTAGACGTCCGCTGCCTCCTCGACCGGGTGGACACCGGAGATCAATGAAGCCACATCGACCGAGCCGTCTACCAGCAAATCCAGGAAGCAGGCCAAATTCCGGCGCTCCGTCCACCGGACATAGCCAGCGGGGTAGTCGATGCCGTCAAGCTCGTAACGGTCGTCATACCGACCTGGTCCGTAAGACCGCGAGAAGCGGACGTCAAGCTCCTTCTCGTAGTAGGCGTTCCATGGCAGGTCGAGTCGTGTTTTTCCGATGTCGACGACTCGCGCCCGATCCCTTGCGAGTCGCGCCGCCACCTCGACTGGCCCATTCGACTCACCGCCAGCCGCAAGCAAAACGTGGTCCGCACCCAGCCCACCGGTGCGATCGAGGAGAACCTGCTCAACTTCACGAAGGCCGTCCTCGTCTGGTGCGGTGCAGATCAAGGCGCCCGCCTTCTCCGCTGCCTGGCAGCGTGCCGCCACAACATCAAGGCCGACTACCTGCACGCCCGATGCGACGAGGAGTCGAACCGCAAGCTGTCCAATCAGGCCGAGCCCGATCACGCAGGCAGTCTCACCCAGTGCCGGTTCAGCGCGCCGTACACCTTGCATCGCGATCGCCCCGACTGTCGCGAACGCAGCATGCTCAGGTGCCACTCCGTCCGGCACCGGGACGCAAAGATTGGTCGGCACCCAGTTCACCTCGGCGTGGAGCGCAAACTCATTGCCCGCGGCGGCGACCATTTGGCCCACGGAGAACTGCTCGGCACCGTCGCCGAGCTCGACCACGAGGCCGCACAACGAGTAGCCGAGCGGACTGTAGCTGTCCAGCCGGTTCATTGCCTTCTGGTACGTCGCCAGGGCACCCTGTTGCGCCACTGAGTCGAGCAGCTTGCGAACTTGATCAGGTCGGGCGCGCGCCTTGCCGACCAGCGACATACGAGCCTCGCCGACTTTCATCAACTCGGTCCCGGTCGAGATGAGAGAAAAGAGCGAACGAACCAGCACGCCCCCCGGCTTGCAGGCCGGAACGGGGACATCCAAAACCGCGAGGTCCCCGGATTTGTAGTTCTGAGCGACTTGCTTCATGCGACCTTTCCGTTGAGCCTTCCGTCGGCTGCCTTATTCACAGCGGTCCGACTCCCGCAGCCAAAGCGCCGCGGTACCACAACTCCATCGAGAGCAGCTGCCACAACTGTTTGGACTGGTCCCGCCGACCGCCGCGCTGATCAGCCACCATCTGGACCAGCGGCGGCCGGCGCAGGAACCCCGATGACACCAGCCGACCGTCGAGCAGAACGTCATCGATCAAGGGCCCAAGGTCGTTGGTCACCCAAGCGCGCAGCGGAGCGCCGAACGAGGCTTTCGGGCGGTCGACGACGTCACGGGGCAGCCAGTCATCCGCGGCGGCTCGCAGTGGTAGCTTCTGCGTTCGACCCTTGATCTTCTGGCCACCCGAGAAGCTGAACGCCGCGCGAAACACGTATGGATCGACGAACGGAACACGTACCTCCGTCGAGGCCGCCATGCTGGAGCGGTCGGTATATGCCAAGTTGAGCCCCGGAAGGAACAGCCGACTGTCGGTGAGGCACATCCGATTGACGTGATCCCCCAGCCGGTTGTCGGCGTACAAGGTGCGGTGCAAGTCCAGCACGCCTTGTACGCGAGGCGCCAGATCGGGGTGGAGAAGTGCCGCCAGCTCCGCCGGGTCGTAGAGGGTGTAGCTGCGACGGAACGCCGCCTCCTCCGGCAGATCGGCGAAGCTTAGGAACCGCTTGGCCCAGCGGCTATACCGAAGTCCGCGCCCACCGGCAGCAACCGGAAGCCGATTCACGCTCGGCGCCAACACGCGTGTGCGAAGGGTCTCTGGCAGCGTCTGATACTTCGCCCCCAGAACACAGGCCAGATGCTTGCGGTAACCACCGAATAGCTCGTCTGCTCCCATGCCGGACAGCAATACCTTGACGCCTGCCTGCCGGGCTGCCTCGCACATCAGCATCGTATTGATGGCTGCTGGATCACCGATGGGCTCATCGAGCACATCGACAACACGAGGCAGCAGATCCACGACGTCCGGGCTGATCTCGATCTCATGCAGGCGGATGCCAAGGTGCGCTGCCATCTTCCGGGCATAGATTGCGTCGTCGGGCATCGCCTCGAGACGCTGATCCTCCGGACGGAACGTAATGGTGTAGGCCTCGATGGAGGGATCACGGTCGGCCGCCATCGCGGTGACCAGGCTCGAGTCAAGGCCACCACTGAGAAACGATGCAACCGGCACGTCGGCCACCATGTGCGCCCTGACGGATTCCTCCAGCACCGACAGCAGGTCGGCAGTCGGGCCGGCCGCGGCCGTCTGCGCTTCGTCGGCAGCCGCCCAATAGCGCCCGGACCGCGTAGTGCCATCCGCTGCCCATTGCATCCACGAGCCGGGTGGAAGTTTTGCGACTCCCTTGACCGCGGACTGTTCCTCGGGCAGGAAATAGAACAGCGTCGACGCAACGAGCCCGTCAGGATCCACGGCAAGTTCGCCGCCGACGGCCGCGACTAATGCCTTTAGCTCCGAGGCGAACAGCACGCCGCTGCCCCGCGGCAGAATGTACATCGGCTTGATGCCAAGCGGGTCGCGTGCCAGCGTGAGGGCACCTGTGCGCTCATCGTAGAGAGCGAATGCGAACATGCCGCGGAACCGCGGGAGCGCCGCCGGCCCCCACTGACGCCAACACTCCAGAACGACCTCGGTGTCGGATTCCGTGCGAAACCTCACACCTTTGGTCCGCAGTAGTTCGCGCAGTTCCCGGAAGTTGTACAGCTCGCCGTTGTAGCTCAAATGCAGGCCGTCCTGGACGAACGGTTGGTCAGCCGCGGTGGAGAGGTCGATGATCGAAAGCCGCCGATGCGCAAGTTGCACCGCACTTTGCGGCGTCAGATCAGTGAAGCCAGCCGCGTCCGGACCGCGATGACCAATGCGATTGGCCATCGTCCGCACCAGCCGAGCCCCATCAGGCTGGAGAAATGCTCCAGCTACACCGCACATGTCAGCCTCGCACTCGCTCTCGGCCGACTAGTGCGTCGAAGACGCCGACGTATGCATCGCGCTGATACGGCCAGCCCAGCTCGTCTTCGATCCGGAGGCGCCCGGCGCTGCCCATTGCCTCGCGCTTGGCGCGATCGTCGAGCAACTCCACTATTGCCGCTGCGTAGGCCGCCACATCGCCGCTTTGGACATAGAGCGCCGCCTCCCGGGCAGACACCCGGGTTTCCTTAAGGTCAAAGGCGACAACGGGGAGACCGAAGGCCATATACTCCAGCGTCTTGTTCATAGTGGAGAGATCGTTGAGCGGGTTCTTCGGGTCTGGTGAGAGGCCGATGTCGGCCGTGGAAAGCACATCGAGGACCACGCGGTCTGGAACCCTTCCCGGGAGGTCCACGTAGTCCTGCAGCCGCAGCTCGTCGCGGAGTGCGACGACGTTGGCGTAGCTGTCACCCGCTCCCATGAACGTGAACGCGACGTCCTCGCGACCCAGGTCGTGGACGACATGTGCAGCAGCCCGAACCGCCAGGTCGACGCCGTCTTGCGGGCCCATAACGCCGATGTAGGCAACAAGGTGCTGCCGGCCGCGGCGCAAGGCTGGGACCTCCGCCTTCCGGCGCAGGCGGTCCTGGTCCGGACCGGTACGCACCACCGTGACGTCCGCGGATGCCTTGCCACCACGCCGCATCGCGATCTCGGCGTAGGAGGTGTTGGTTGCCACCACATGGTCGGCGGCCCTGAAAGTCGCTTTCTCCAGTGCGAGCAGCCCTCGCCGTGGCAGAGCGTTTCCATTGGGAAAGCGCGAGTCGTAAAGCTCCGGACAAAGATCATGGTGATCGAAGACGAAGCGCGACCCGTCACGGCGGCGCAGCCACCGCGCGATGGGCCAGAAAATGTCCGGCGGGTTGCAAGCCTGCAGTACCTCGAACTTGCCCGAACGACGGGCACGAAGCACCAGCGTCGCAGTCGCAACGAGGGAGTAGGCGTACTCGAGGACGAAACCAATTGCACTGCCGCCGGGCGCATAGGGCGGATACTTCAGCAGTGTCACGCCCTCTCGGATCTCCGATCCCGGGTCCTTCTTGCCCTTGGGGCACACGACTGTGACGTCGTAGCCTGCCGCGGTCAGCGCCTTGGATTCCAACCAGACTCGACGGTCGAAGGGAACCGGGAGGTTTTGAACGATGATGAGCGCGCGTGGCCGCTCAGCGGCTTCATCCACGACAGTCACACCGCCCACCCGATTCCCTCGTACCCGGGGAGCCGTTCGATTTCGGTGCCGAGGCGGCCATGCAGGTCAAGAATCCAGGAGGGTGGCGCGCTAGTCAGCTCGTCGATGACTGCGGCGTCCGACGTAGCAACCACGGCCGCGGCACATCCTTGCAGGGCCTCCCGCGCCGTCCCGAAGAGCAAGCGGCGCAGGTGCGGCAGCCGGCTCTCGATATAGCGGAGATTGGAGCCGATGAGGCGTTCCGGGTTGACAATCGGGTCGTAGATTCGGACGTCGAATCCCTTGCCGATCAATCGCTCCGTCAGCTCGACGTTGGGGCTCTCCCGCAAATCATCGGTATTCATCTTGAAGCTCAGCCCGAGCATGGCCACCGAACGGTAGGGACTTGCGATCAACCGGTCCACGACGTCGGCGATGACCCGCTCGTTTGTCTGAGCAGTCCCAGCCAATAGCGGCACGTCCAGCGCGTTCACCCGGGCCATGTCCAGCAACGCGCGCAGATCCTTGGGAAGGCAGGAGCCGCCGTAGGCAAACCCTGGCATCAGATAGGCGGGGGATATGTTGAGGACCTTGTCCTCACTGAAGACCCGCATCACTTCCCGCGAGTCGACGCCGAACACCCGGAAGATCCGACCCATCTCGTTGGCAAACGAGACCTTGGTGGCGTGAAAAGCGTTGCAAGCGTATTTCAGCGCTTCGGCACTGCGGACGTCGACCAGCCTTATCTGGCGATCGAGAAACGAGAACATGCTGGCCATCAGTTCAGTCACCCGCCGATCAGCGGTTCCGAGAACCACGAAGGGCGGGTTGAAGAAGTCGGTGACACCCGAGCCCTCGCGTAGAAACTCCGGGCACATCGCGGTTCCTACGCTCCAACCAGACGCCGGTTGCAGGTCGGCGAACGTGGTGCTCACGGTGCTGTCGCCCGTTCCTGGCGGGACGGTGCTTCTCACAACGACCGCGTGGAATCCCGACGCGGGCGGTGTCGCCTCCTTGAGTCCTCGCCGGATGTCTTGCAGCGCACGGCGCAGATATGTCAGGTCGGTGCCGCCCTGGGACATCGAGGGGGTACCGACGCAGAGCAAGGACACATCAGCCCGGCTCAAGGCCACCACAGGGTCCGTCGTCGCATACAGGGCGCCGCGGTCCACGGCAGTCGCTATCAGGTCATTGATGCCCGGCTCGACGACTGGACTCTGCCCAGCACTGATTTGCTCAACTTTCGCGGCGTCGACATCGACGCCCCATACCTCGTGGCCTTGTGAAGCCAGGCCCGCGGCCGTCACAGTGCCGACGTAGCCCAGGCCGAATACAGCGATTTTCATTGCCCCCGCTTCCATTTCCCCCCCGGCGCATGGTTTTCGGGTCTACCGAGCGACCAACGGCTCCTACCAGAGGCGGCCGCGACGGCCAACACAGTAGTAGCTGCTAAGCCACCGCCCGCAACCTCGCTCGACCAGTGCGCCGCCTGGATCAACAAGGAGGCCGCCATGACCTGGCCGATAAGAGCCGGAATGACCCGTGTCCGCCAGCCAACACCATCGACCATGATCATATTTGCCGGGTGGCGGCCGAAGGTCGTCTGCACGGCCATCAGTCCCTCACTTGGCTCCCCGCCTAGCGAGCACGGCGAACAACGTTCGCCACAAGATCAGCAAGTCCAGAGTGAAGGACCAGTTCTCGACGTAGCGAAGATCCAGGCGGAGCGAATCCTCACCGCTGAGGTCGGAGCGTCCGCTGATCTGCCAGAGACCGGTCAGGCCAGGGGTTACCAAGGCACGTCGCATTGCGTCGGTGTGCATCGCGGCGATCTCGTGCTCGAGGTGGGGTCGCGGCCCAACCAGCGACATGTTGCCGCGGAGCACGTTGAACAGCTGCGGCAACTCATCGAGTGAAAACGCCCTCAAGAACTGGCCCAGTCTGGTGATCCGAGGATCGTGAGCGAGCTTGAAAAGGGCGCCGTGGCCCTCGTTGGACTGCAGCAGCTCGGCCTTCCGGGACTCCGCGTCCACCACCATTGAGCGGAACTTAAGCATCGTGAAAGGCTCGCCATTCTTGCCGATCCTCGTCTGGCGGAAGATCACCGGCCCGCCGTCCTGAAGCTTGATGACCAGCGCGATGAGCGCCATCAACGGCGAGACGACAATAAGGCCGAGGGTGGTCAGGGCAACGTCGGTGATCCGCTTGCCGGCGCGCCGCCAGCCGGTGAAGTGGGGCTCTTCTATCTGCAGCAGCGGCAGACCGACGTGCGGGCGAATGTGCATCCGAGGTCCGGCCACTTCGACCAGCCCCGGATCTACGAACATCTGGACGCCGGTGCCCTCGAGCGACCACGACAGACGGCGAAGGTAGTGATGCCGGGTCGCATCATCACTTGCGATGGCGACGGCGTCGCAGTCGACGCTTCTCACCACCGATGAGACGTCATTGAGATTGCCGAGCACGGGCATGCCCAAGTCGTGCGCGTAGCCGATATCCCGGCTCGGAATGCAAGCACCGATGACTTGCAAGCCGCTCGTCGGATCGGCCGCAATGCGTTCACGTAGATGCTTGGTCGCAACCCAGCCGCCAACAACGATGACCCGTCGTACGTTGATGCCCCGGCGCTGTTGCCACTGAAGCTGCTTGCGGGCGAGGAGGCGCACAATCAGGCTCAGCAGACCAGCGAACGGCGCGGCTGCCACAGCGAGCTTCAAGAAGGTCTCATTGCCGAGCAGCCCAGCCCAAAAGGCACCGACCACGACGACTCCGAGACCCGCTCGGATGACCGAGCGCATCTCGTCGCTCCCGATGCCGATTCGCCTGCGGTCGTAACCACGTGCGCCGGCGATGCTCAAGGGCCATACGAGCGCGCCCAGCAGGGAGAGCGTGATGATCAGCGAGGACTGCGGACCAAGGCTATTGCTGTAGAGCGAAGGGATGGCCACGGCCAGGGCGCCTACGAACATGTCGAATAAAGCGAGCCTCAGCACATATGCCGTGCTCCATTGGCGATACCCGATGGCCGGTAATTCCAGCGCGGCGGCTTGGTCAGTCGTGAGAAGGCGGCGATGCGGCGGCGCTTCCGATTCGTCGCCGTAGAGATCGACCTTGGTGGGTCGAAGCCGGATGGTGTCGGGGCCGTCGGGACGAAAGCCCCGAGCGCTTCGGCCGTCGCGCTCGAGCGCTTCCGGCGCGTGGCGGTCCCACCACGTTGTGCCGACCGCCTCGCTGGATCGGCCTTCTCTCCGATAAGTCTCAAGACGTATCAGAGAATGTGGTTCTGCCATTCCCCCGACTACCCCCGTTTCCACTCCGCTTCTGGGAGCGCCCCCCTTTGCACCGGCCGCCCCCAAGGCTCAGCGGGCGCGACGGCCGATTAGTCGGGGAAGGTGCCGTCGGACCATTTCATTGGCGCTGGAGATGGCCGGTGCAAGGAGGATATCGAGCGAATCTGCGTTGATTGCCGCTCGATGCGCAATCGTAATTGCCGCCGCCACCCTTCGACGAACACGCCACGTGGCGCCGCAATCGGCTGTATCGGATTGTTACTTTTCCACTTGTGGCCAGGGCTCAGGTTGTGGCCAGTGCTCAGGCCGATCCACACCATAGCCCGCGCTGAAAGTCGGTCTACCTGCCCGCGCCAGTTGCAGTGGATCGCCGTTCAATAGGCAACCAGGCCAGGCTGTCCAGCGTCGGCCGGGTCGGCTGGTACTCCAGCGATACCCAACCGTGGTACCCCGACTCTTGGATGCGGGTCAGGTAGCGGTCCAAATTCAGGGATCCGGTACCAGGCTCACCCCGGCCGGGCCAATCGGCAATCTGGACGTGAGCGATGCGATCGGCATACCGGTCGAGCACGAAATCTAGATCATCCCCGTTGTTGGTCAGGTGGAATAGATCGAACAGGAAGCCCACGTTGCGGGCACCCGCGGCTGAAACGTGATCGAGAATTTGTACGACATCCTCGGCCGTACGCAGCGGGTACCGCTTGGGACCGCTTACGGGTTCGACCAAAACGGTGGCGCCAATCCGGTCAACCGCTCGAGCAGCGAAAGCCAACTGCTCGACACCAAGGGCGTCCTGCTCTTGAGGAGTCGACTCCTCGACGCGGTTCCCGTACAACGCGTTGAATGCCGGCACCCCAAGTTGCTCCCCAATGCCGACCGCGACGGCAACATTGTCATTGAACTGAGCGGCCCGGTCCGGGACCGACAGCACGCCGCAATCGGGCCCGGCAAGATCGCCGGCAAAGAAATTCAGCCCGATGAGTTGCACTCCCGCGCTGGCGACCGCCACGATGAAATCGTCGACGTCGCGGTCCTTGGGCACCGGTTGATCCGGCCATGGCCACCAGAATTCAATGGCGTCGAATCCGGCGGCAGCCGCTGCTGCTGGCCGCTCCAGCAGTGATGCCTCGGTGAACAACATCGAACAGTTGGCGGCATAGGAAAGCGAGTGCTTCACCTCAGAGCCAACCTCGCCGCCGGAACAACACCACCAAGAGCACGCCGACAATCAGCATCACAACAAGCACTGATGGGTAACCCCATCGCCACCCCAGTTCGGGCATGTGCTTGAAGTTCATCCCATACAGGCCGACGATTACGGTCCAGGCGATGCCTATCGATCCCCAAGCTGTCACCTTCCGCACAAAGCGATTGAGCTCGGTTGACACCCGGGTTTGGAACAGGTCGATCATCTCCTGCAGGTATTCGCGCTCCAGATCAGCCGTGTGCTGCAAGTGACGGAAACCCTGCTGCATGTTCCGAACATTGCGCAGGTCCGTTTGCATCAGACCCTCCTGCAGTCCCATCGTCTCGATGAGGTTCGCAAACGACTCCGCCGCCTGGGCGGCGCTGGTTCGGATCGCCTCCAAGTCGTGGCGGAGATCGAACAGGTCTTGCAACATAGCCTCAGCCTTCACCGGATCCCGTTGTGACACGTCGCCCTCGAGCTGAGTTATCCGAGCCGACGAGTCGGTGATCAGGTCCTCGTGGGTACGCATTGTTTCGAACCGAATCGCGCCGATGAGCTCGAAGGTTGTAGCCGGACGGAGTTGGCCGCTATCGAGCCGTTGGCGTACGGCGGTGAGCTCCCGGCGCGCGATCTCGGGCGTCAATGCCGAACTCGTCGGGCCCAGCACGCTAACGAGGAGCTTGGCGGTGAGAAAAGTCTTCAGCGGTTGGAAATACAGGCGTCCGTCTGAGCCGCGCGCGAGTCCATTGATCGCGCTGAAGTGGTGATCAGGATAAAAGCGCATCTTCGGGACGGGAGACCGTTTGTGGCACTCCTCTAAATCGGCTGGTCTGACGTCAATCAGCTCGGCAAGCAGCGCAATGCCGTCCTCTTCGGTGTGGTCAAAGTCCAGCCAGAGGGTGCCGCTATCTCGGGTAGCGGCATCGCGTACCTCCGAAATGGACAGTGCCCGCGTCCCGGTCGACGAGATCAGTCGTGCCTCCATTAATGCCTCCTTCGACAAGCCCATGACGCCCCAAGAGTTGCGTCAAGAGCTGTTGCGAAAATGATCAAGTCAACGCGGGTTGAGGTCACGCAGTGCATGCAGGGTGTTGAGATAACGAGTCCGGCGCTCCGCGAGGGCGCCTTGGCCCGGGCCCGGAGCCGCGATTCGAGTAACCGGCTGACGGACCGCTTCCAGCAGCCGAGTCTCTGAAAGCAGGCCGGCAGCTTGGCCACCGAGCAGAGCCGCTCCGCGAGCGGACGCCCCAGGCACTTCAACGGCATCCAGGGAGGCGTCGAGCACGTTTGCCAGCAACATACGCCAGCCGGGTGCCGTCGTGCCGCCGCCGGCAAGTCGAAGGCAGCGGTCCGAATCAGGGATGCCGGGAAGCGCGTCGAGGGCGTCGGCGATGGCGAACGCGACTCCTTCCAGCGCGGAGTACAGCAGAGCCGCTCGATTGTGTCGTGGGCTCAACGAGGTCCAGGCGCCTCGAAGACGAGTATCGAGGTACGGAGTTCGTTCGCCCACCAGGTGTGGCAAGAAGATCGGATCATCGGGTGCGGGCGTGCGCTCGGCTGCGGCGTACAGCTGAGTCCAAGTGACGCCGAGGGTCCGCCGCACCCAATCCAGCGTTTGGCCGCCGGTGAGACCGGCCGCCATGACGTACCAGCCATTGCGGGTGGCTGAGCGGTAGAGATGAGTGACCGGTGAACCGAGCGCCGCCAGTGAATCGGCGTTGGGTGGTTGGGCGGCCATGACGATCTGGACACCGGTGCCGATGGTGAGCTGCGCGATACCGGGCTCCTCGACCAAACCAGCGCCAAGCATCGCAGCTGCCGTGTCAGCGGCGCCCGCCGCGACCGCAGTGGCCGGGACAAGGCCCAGCTCAGCTGCGACCTCGGGAACCAGCTCACCGGCCCGTTCCCCAGCGAACGCCAGCAGATCGGGCAACAAATCCCGACGAAAGTCCAGGGCTGCCACCACACCATCGCTCCACTGCTGAGTCAGTACGTCGTACAGCAGGGTTGCCGAGGCGTCGCTAGGTTCGGCAGCAAAGCGTCCGGTCAACCGGGCCCGAATCCAATCTTTCGGCTGCAACGCCCAGCGGGCTGCCCCCACCCTGCTTGACTCGTGCCGGCTCAGCCAGGCCAACTGCGGGCCGGCCATGCCGGGGCTCAGTGGGTTGGCCAGTCGTTCACGTAGCTGAAGCGGGAGATTGCGGTAAACCTCCAGTTCGCTCTGGGCGCGGGCGTCGGCCCACAACAGGGCGCGTCGTACGTGCGTGCCGTTCGCGGCGGACAGGACCACCCCGTGCATCTGACCGGACAGGCCGATAGCCGCCGGCGGCGGGCGGGCGGAAGTAGCTGCTCGTACCTTGAGGATGGACTTACGAATGGCCAGCCACCAGTCGTCCGGATCGCTCTCCGCCCAATCCGGCTTCGACCGATATACGGGATATTTCGCGCTGCTGGAGGCAAGGACGCCGCCCGTAAGATCACTCAAGATCACCTTCACCGAGCTCGTGCCAAGATCAATACCAAGCAGCGTCGGTGCGGAACTCATTGTCGGCAGCCCGGGGTGATCAGGGAACGACCACGACTTTGTGAGCCTCGGGATCCCGCGCGAGCGTGTCAAGCGCACGGCCATACTCGTTCAGGCCGAAGCGGTGGCTGATGATCCCGTCGGTGCGGACCCGGCCTGCGCGCAGGGAACCGATCGCCGCGGCGAAGGACGTCATCTCGGCGAAGGATCCCTTGATCGTCAACTCTCGGCGGAACATGTCGTACGGGGAAATGGCAAGCCTGGCGCGGGGGTCGGCAACGCCATAGATGAGAATCGTTCCGCCGTTGGCAACCAGTGGGACGCAGATATTGCCGACTTCGGTCGCCCCAGTTGCTTCGACCACGATGTCGAAACCCACGCCGTCGGAGGCGTCCAGCAGAGTCGTTCGGTTGCGTTCGGGCTCGCCGCGATGCATCTGCACAATATTCGTTGCGCCAAGTGAGCTTGCCACCTCAAGCTGAAAGGCCTTGTCGCTGGCCACTGTCACCGACGACGCGCCGCCGCTGGCAATCAGCTGGGCGAGCAGCAGCCCAGTTGGGCCCGAGCCGAGTACAACCGCCGTCGATCCAGGGCGGATCTGCAGCGTCTCGATGCCATGCATCGCGCAGGCGGTTGGCTCGGTGAAGACCGCCGTCTCAACCGGCAATCCCTCGACGGAGAAAACGAGCAGCTCCCGCACGATGGCGTATTCGGCGAAGAAGCCATCGAGGCTGACACCGAGATTGTTGAGGTTCTCGCAGAGAATCATCCGCCCAGCAAGGCAATAGCGACAGCGGCCGCAGGGGATGTTGGGGTTGGCCGTTACTTGTTCGGCTAGGTGGAAGCGGTCCACGCCATCACCCAGAGCGGCCACGGTGCCGACCACTTCGTGCCCCGGCGTTAGCGGAAATCGGGCGCCGAACCCGCCATGGTGGACATGCAGGTCCGTCCCGCAGACTCCCGCTTGATTGACCTTGATCAACACTTCACCCGCAGAAGGGTGCGGGGTCGGAACGTCGGCTACGGAAAAGCTCGCCGGGCCGTCGTACCGTACGGCTTTCACCCGAACCCCTCCTGCTTTCAGCGAACTACATACCCCGTCGACGACGATGCTTGATCATCTGGTCAGGTCGCAAGAGCCTTGAGCGTGGCGCGAGCGCCGGATGCGTGAAGCGAATTCAGCGCATCGAGATACGGCTCGGTAAAACCGGGATGATCGACAAGATCACCGAATAGTTCGCGATTCGCGACGAAGGCGAGTGGATCCTTCCGCTGCTGTGCGGCAGTTGTCGTGAGCGTGTCCGCCAGCCGGTCGACCACCTCGATCGGGTCTCCCTGCTCGTCGACGCCTTCTGCGTAACGAGCCCAGCTCGCCACCACGGCCGCGGCAAGTCGCACCTCCCCTCCAGCCGCGAGATTCTCTCGGATCACCGGGAGCAGCCACTTGGGAATGCGATCAGAACTTTCTGCGCAGAGGCGGGCGACAGTGTCACGTACCGCCGCGTTGGAAAACCGTTCGATTAGCTGGTGCTTGTATACAGCGAGGTCGATGCCCGGGACCGGTGCCAGGGTCGGCGTCGCCTCACGATTCATATAGTCAAGAAGAAAGTTGGCGAACAGCGGGTCCTGCGCCACTTCGTGCACCAGCCGATAGCCGGCTAGGTATCCGAAGTAGCACAACGCCTGATGGCTGGCGTTGAGCAGGCGCAGCTTCATCAGCTCGTACGGCTCGACATCACCGACGACCTGGACGTCGACATCCTCGAAGGGCGGCCGGCCCAAGTTGAAGTTGTCTTCCAGCGCCCACTGGGTGAACGGCTCGCAGACAACCGGCCAGGCGTCCTCAACGCCGAAGCGGTCGCGGATTTGGGCCCGGTCATCGTCGGTGGTCATCGGTGTGATCCGGTCCACCATCGAATTGGGAAATCGGACGTTCTCCGCTACCCAGTCCGCGAGCTTGGGATCGCGCAGGCGCGCGAAGGCGACGAAGACCTCCTGGGCAACATGGCCATTGCCCTGGATGTTGTCGCATGACATGACCGTGAATGGCTCGACACCGCGTTCCCTGCGGCGGGCCAGAGCCTCAGTGATCAAACCGAAGGTAGTCGCCGGCGCCGCGCCCGGAGCGAGGTCTGCTTGGACGAGCGGATTCTCGGCATCGAACTTGCCGGTCACTGGATGGAAGTTGTATCCGCCCTCCGTCACCGTGAGAGAAACAATGCGGGTTGTCGGGGCGGCCATCTGTTCGATCACCGCTTCCGGATCATCGGGCGAGTAGAGGTATTTGACAATCGACCCGATCACCTTGGGTGTCCACTCCCCCCGTGAATCCTTCAACACCAGCGTGTAAAGACAATCTTGGGCGACCATCGCGTCGCGCATCCTGAGATCGAACGGCATCACCCCGACACCACAGATCCCCCAGTCGAGCGCCTTGCCTTGTTCCATCAAGGAATCGAGATACATCGCCTGATGTGCCCGATGGAAGCCGCCGACACCAAAGTGCACGATCCCGACTGACGCCTGCGATCGGTCGTATCCCGGAACTGGAATGGACAGCGAATTGACGGTCGCGCTGGACAGTTGCGCCACGTGTCGGCCTCCTCGGGGAACTCAGGTGGTACGTACGTTGCTCTCACTCTGCGCCGCTGGCAACCATCTAGCGGGAGAGCAAGCGGTGTTCGCTTAGGTCGCATGGCACCATTGGTCCCACCTGCATCAACCGGGAGGCAGCCCGTCAGGCGTCTGAGTAAGGGGACACATGAGCGGAAACGCGAGCTTCCGGCTCTCCAACACCACCATGCTGTCCGTCTGCGCGGTCGAGGCGCCGATCGTGGTGCCTTCGGCGGCGTTCGACGAGCGGCTCACAGCGACCTACAAGCGTGTCGGGATGAAGCCGGGCATGCTTGCCAAGCTGGCCGGCGTAGTGGAGCGTCGGTGGTGGCCTCGCGATGTCAGCTTCGCCGACGCGGCCGCGATCGCCGGAGCGAAGGCCCTCGCTGAAGCCGGCATCATTCCGGCACAGGTCGGGATAATGATCAACACCTCAGTGTCCCGGGAGTATCTGGAGCCCTCGACTGCTGTCGCTGTTCATTCCCAGATGGGTCTGCCAACCAGTTGCCTGAACTTTGATCTGGCCAATGCCTGCCTGGGGTTCGTCAATGCGATGCAGCTCGCCGGGACCATGATCGATTCCGGCCAGGCGGACTATGCCGTGCTGGTGGATGCTGAGGGCGCGCGGTATACGCAGGAGGTGACCCTGGCCAGGCTGGAGACTGAGGGCGCGACAGCGGCCGATCTGCGATCGCAGTTCGCCACGCTCACACTCGGCTCAGGCGCGGCCGCCATGGTGCTGGGCCGAGCCGATCGTCATCCGGAAGGTCACCGGGTCGTCGGTGGGGTGAGTCGGGCCGGCACCGAGCACCATGATCTCTGCGTTGGTGACCTGAACTACATGCGTACCGACACCAAACGGCTGTTCGAGGCCGGCTTGGCATTGGCAATCGACACCTGGACCGATGCGAAGGGTGAGTTCGACTGGACAGACATCGACTGGTTCGTGGCTCATCAGACGTCAGTGGTGCACATCAATGCGATGGCGGCAGCGCTAGGGGTTGATCCGTCGCGGTTCCCGCTGACGTTGCCGCACTACGGCAACATGGGGCCGGCAGCCGTTCCGTTCACATTGGCTCGACATGCCGACGCATTGCGCGCGGAGGATCGGATCCTGCTGCTCGGGATCGGCTCGGGGCTGAACACCTCTTACGCCGAGATCGTTTGGTGAGCGGCAGCCCGCTACGCGCCGATGAGCTTGCCGGGACTCTCCGTAGGATGCCCGGACTGGACCCGGAGTGGTCACGACTGGTGCCGGTCGCCGACCACGACGGGATCGACCGGACCTGGCACGTGCTGGACAACCGGGCAGAGGCATCGGTCGGGACCATGCTTTGCGTTCATGGCAATCCGACCTGGTCCTACCTGTGGCGGCGCTTTCTTGCCGCTGCTCCCGCTGGCTGGCGCGTTGTAGCCGTCGACCAGCTCGGCATGGGTTTCTCCGAACGGCCGCCGGGGCCGCGGACTCTTGCCGAGCGGATCGATGATTTGTCGCGGCTGACGGCAGAGCTTGGTGTCTCCGGGCGGGTGGTGATCTCGGCACACGATTGGGGCGGTCCGATCTCGCTGGGCTGGGGGCTGGAGCATCGTGATCAAGTGGCCGGGCTGGTGTTGGCCAACACCGCTGTTGCGCTTGCGGCCGAGCCGGCACCTGCGGTGATCCGGCTGGCTCGCAGCGGGGCGCTGCGCGAGCTGGTCTGTGTACGGACGCCGACCTTCGTCCGCGGCGCGGCCGCGGCGTCTCGACCCGCGTTGCCCAATGATGTCCGGGCGGCGCTACGCGAGCCGTACGGATCGCCGGCGATGCGGCGCGCCGTCGGTGACTTCGTTGCCGACATTCCGGTGGAGGTTGATCATCCGAGCCGTTCGACGCTGGAAACCGTGGCCGCGGGATTGGATCGGTTGTGCGCAGTACCGGCGCTTCTCCTCTGGGGCCCGCGGGATCCGGTGTTCAGCGATGTCTACCTGCGGGATCTGAACGAGCGGCTGCCGCAGGCCGACGTTCAGCGATATCCGGGCACCTCACATCTGGTCATGGAAGACGCCCCCCAGGCGGCGAACGACGCTTGGCGATGGATTGCGGAGCGTGTTGAGCCAGATGATCATGGACGGCCTGCATCGTCGGCTTCCGCTTCGGGAGGTCCGCTCGATGCCGCGCTTCGCGCGAGGGCAAGTGATGACCAGCCCGCGGTCGCCGTTCTGAATGGCACCACAATCCAGGTCACGTCGTTTGCCGACCTGGAGAACAGAGTTGGTGCGTTGGCGACTGGTCTGCGCAGCGCTGGAGTGGAGCCTGGACACCGGGTCGCTGTGCTGGTGCCGCCCGGGGCCGACCTGACGGCGGCCGTTTATGCCTGTTGGCGGGTGGGGGCATCGATCGTCGTGGCCGACGCCGGCCTAGGACTGCGTCGAATGGCCGACGCATTGCGCAGCGCGCATCCTGATCATTTGATCACCATCGCAGCTGGGCTCGCCCTCGCGAGTGCCTTCCGGTTGCCCGGCCAGCGGATCCTGGCTGGGGAGTTGCCGCAAGCTTTCTATCGCCCGCTCAAGGTCGAGCAGTCGCTGACCGAACTTGGCCGCGTCGATCATCGTGAAGGATTCGCTACCGACAACGGTGGACAAGCCCGCACGATCATTCCTGATGACGATGCCGAAGCCGCCGTGTTGTTCACCTCCGGCGCCACGGGCCCTCCTAAGGGCGTTGTCTACCGGCACGCTCAACTTCGTTCCCAGATCGAGCTCGTCCGCCGCGTCTTTGACGTCAGGCCGGGCGACCGGCTGGTAGCCGCGTTCGCTCCTTTCGCCCTTTATGGGCCAGCGCTGGGAATCGGTGCTGCGGTGCCGCAGATGGACGTCACCAGACCCGGTACGCTCACCGCATCCGCCCTCGCCGATGCGGCCGCTGCCATTGATGCCACGTTGGTCTTTGCGTCCCCAGCGGCGCTGAGGAATGTCGCCACCACCGCGGGCAACCTCACAGCCGAACAACACAAGGCTCTAGGACGGATTCGTTGGGTGCTGTCGGCCGGTGCACCGGTTCCGCTGCAGCTGCTGCGCGCAATTCACGAGTTGCTGCCCGCGGCAGACTTGCACACCCCGTACGGGATGACCGAGGTCCTGCCGGTCACAAACATCTCCCTTGCCGAAATCGAGGACGCCGGCTCAGGTAATGGTGTTTGCGTCGGAAGGCCGCTGCCGGGTGTGGGAGTGCGGATCAGCCCGCTGGACGATTTCGGCCGCGCTATCGGAGAACTCACCGAGCGGCCCCATGTCACCGGGGAGATTTGCGTTGCCGCAGCGCATGTCAAGGAGCGCTACGACCAGTTGTGGGCGACTGAGGCAGCGAGTTCACGCAATGCCGGCTGGCATCGCACCGGCGACGTCGGGCACATCGACGTCGATGGACGGCTGTGGGTCGAAGGCCGGCTGGTTCAGATGATCATCACCGCCTCCGGACCGGTCACTCCCGTTGGCATCGAGCAACGAATCGAGGCTGTGGAGACCGTGTCGGCGGCAGCGATTGTCGGTGTAGGGCCGATCGGCACGCAGCAGATTGTTGCGATCGTGGTGGGGGCGGTCCGCTCCGGCCGCGGACCGCTCGCTGACCCGGAAATGGCAGCCGCCGTCCGCTCGGCCTGTGAGGTACCACTGGCGGCGGTGCTCGTGGTGGACGCGCTGCCAGTGGATATTCGCCACGCCTCCAAGGTTGACCGCGCTCGGCTTGCCCGATGGGCCGAGCGGGTGCTCTCCGGCGGCCGGGTCGGAAAACCATGAGAGTGCTGGTCACCGGTGCCAGCGGCATGTTGGGCGCTGGTGTCGCCCGAACGCTTGCGGAGCGAGGGAACTCGGTGACGGTCTTGCAGCGCCGCCCGTCGGGCCTGGGGCTCAACGAGGTGCTCTCCGATGTCGCCGACACTGCAGCGGTGCAGAGGGCGCTGACTGGGCACGACGCAGTGATTCACCTGGCTGCCAAGGTCAATGTCACCGGCCCGGAGCGGGAATACTCTCGCATTAATGTCGACGGCACCAGAGCTGTGATCGACGGTTGTCGGCGAGCCGGAGTCGGTCGGCTGGTTTATGTTTCGTCCCCGTCGGTTTCCCATTCGGGCCGAGCGCTGATCGGAGTCGGCGCTGCTTCAGCGGACCCCGCCGGGGCGCGCGGGCCGTACTCCAAAACCAAGGCGATTGCCGAACAGCTGGCATTGCAGGCGGACTCGGGTTCTCTCGCCGTGGTTGCGGTAAGACCGCACCTGGTCTGGGGCCCGGGCGATGGTCAGCTGGTGGCCCGAGTCGTCGAACGCGCTCGTCAAGGTCGGTTGCCAGTCATCGGCTCCGGTGCCGCGATGGTCGACACGACCTATGTCAGCAACGCCGTCGACGCGCTTGCCGCAGCTCTGGACCGATGTGATCAAGTCCACGGTCAAGCGCTTGTTGTCAGCAACGGTGAGCCGCGACCGATTGTCGAACTAATCGGAGCAATCTGCGATGCAGCGGGTGTGCCACGGCCCGCGCACCGCGTGCCAGTTCGGCTGGCTGCCGCGATAGGGTCGGCCGTTCAGGCCGCATGGGCCGTCGGTGATCATTTGCACCCCGAACGCCATGGCGCAGATCCGCCGATAACCCGATTCCTGGTGGAGCAGATATCCACCGCTCACTGGTTTGATCAGCGGCACACGCGTTACATGCTCCAATGGCAGCCCCGGATCTCCCTCGACGAGGGCTTCGGTGAGCTGCGCCGCTACTACGACGGACTGCGCGACCTAGACCGTCATGCTGCTCAGCACGGTTGAGCTGTTGATCTTGAGACGACCACCTTCATTGACCAGCCCGTACGCCGTCCGCTCGCGCACTACCCGTCCGTCGCGGAAGTAATAGGTGATTGTGGCCTGGGCTGAACTGGGTGGAGTGCCAGTCACGTCAGCCAGCGCAATCCGGTCGACGGCATCCCAGAACTGCTGGTAGCCCTGCCGACCGCCGGCGTGGTTGGTCTGGTATGACCTGGTCATCCGAGGCCAGCCCGCATCCGTATTGCGGGGCATCAACGCGTAGTAGCTCGTAATCGCCTGCCTCAGCTGAGCCGCGGTTGCTGGGCCGCGCACGGTGGGTGCCTTGGTTGCCGTTGGAACCAACGACGGCGGTGCGGCGCTGCTTCGAGGGGTAGCCGTCAATGACGGATTCCGCTGCGGTGTCGAAGACGTAGTGGAAGTGGGGGACCGCTGCGCCGAGGATAAAGATGTGCTTGTCGGTGCGGCGGCGCTCGACTGGCCGGAGCCGCTTGCCGGGTCTGCAGCTTTGCGGTCGCCCGGCAGTACAACTGCCAACAAGATTCCAATGCCAAGGAGCGCAAGAACCGCCACGGCTGCTGCCAGACCTCGATTTCGACGAGGGTGCGCCGAGTCCTGCCCCAAGCTTGTCGAGGGGCCCGCATCGGAGTGCTCCGGCGTCTTCGACGAGCTGAGAACCGCTGCATTCTGCCCGAAGCTTGTTGCGGGGCTAGCTTGTGAGCCCTCAGCAACCGTCGGCATGCTCGGACTCGGCTGACCTCCTCCTGTCGCCTCGACCGGCATGGTCACGGTGGCCGTCTTGACCATCGCGTTGGCACGGCCCTGCCCAGCGAACTCCGCCAAACGATCTGCGATCTTACGCATTGAGGGCCGGATGTCCGGATCGGCAACCAGCATGTCGAGAACTATTGGCGTCAGCGGCCCGCAACGCTCTGGCGGAGGAAACTCCCCAGCGGCCACACGATGCAGCAATGCGATCGAGTTCTGGTCAGCACCGAATGGCGGTCTGCCCTCAATCGCTGCATACAACGTCGAGCCCAGCGAAAACACATCAGAGGCGAAGTTCGAATCACTGCCCCGGGCGACCTCCGGCGCGAGATAGGCCGGCGTCCCGTGCACCATCCCGCTGGTCGTCAAGGTCGCATCACCCAGTGCACGGGCTATGCCGAAGTCGCTGATCAACGCGGCGCCATCGTCGGCGATAAGGATGTTGCCCGGCTTCACGTCCCGATGGACGATGCCGACCGAGTGGGCGGCGGCCAGCGCCGAAGCGACCTCGGCACCGACTTGTGCTGCCTCCTCGGGTTGCAACGGGCCGCCCTCTGCCAGCAACGCTGAGAGCGTGATCGACGGGATGAACTGCATGATCAAGCACGGCTGGCCCTCATGTTCGATCACGTCGTAAACCTGAACGGCATGCGGGTGGTACAGCCTGGCCGTGATCCGGGCCTCGCGCATTGCGCGAACGCTTGCTAGATCCGCTTCCTCGGCCGAGAGTCCGGAGGGTCGATGCAGCAGCTTGACAGCTACTCGCCGCTCCAGGCGCTCGTCCCATGCCTCCCAGACAGCGCCCATCCCTCCGCTGCCGACCAGGCGCACCATTCGATAGCGCGCGGCGAGGAGAGCCGGTGGCCCACTCACTGAACCTCCCCTCACTCCAGCCAGCGCGTGCACCGCATCTTCGAGGGTACGACGCCCAGCGAGCCCGCCTTCAGCACATCATTACCCCGTCGCGATGCAAACGTGGTGTTCACTGTTCGCTGTGGCGGTGCGAGTTGGGCTGATCTGCGGCTACCTCGATCGGCGACACGACGGCGTAGCCGACTACTCGCTTCGTCTCGCTGCCCATCTCAAGACGCCCGACCTGCAAACGATCCTCGTCACTACCCACTCCTGGGCTAACGCGACCAAAGAACCGGCAGTTGGCGTGACCGACCGGTGGGACATCCTTGGCGTGCTCAGGGCGGCGCTGGCGATTCGCCGGCTGGACCTCGATATTGCTCACGTGCAGTTCGCGCCTTCGGTGTTCGGCTTTTCCCGAGCCGTCGGGCTACTGCCGGTGCTACTGCCACCTGAGACGCGTCTGGTCGTCACGCTGCACGAGTACGGCGTGTGGAGTGCGAGCGGACCCGACCGGATCCTTCCCAAGGTCTTTTGGTCATTTGTGGAACGCCGGGGTTGGCTCGACCGGGAGACATTGGCGCTGATCCCGCAGGCCGCTGGCATCCTGGCTTCGTCGAACGAACATCTCGACGTCATGTCGGCGCGGTTTGGCGACCGCACGCCGCCTGCGCTCGAAGTGCCGATCGGGCTCAACGTCCAGATTCAGCCAGGCTCTGGAGCCGAGGCCCGCGCCGCGGTACGACGTGATCTTGGTGCCCCCGTCGGCGCGCCGCTGGTCGCCTTCTTCGGTTTTTTTCATCCGGTGAAGGCGCTAGACCAGTTGATTATTGCCGTCGCTCAGCTCCGCGACACCTGGCCCGACGTACATCTGCTCCTGCTGGGAGGCACCGAGAGCCACTCGGTCAAGGATGCCCGCGCCTTGCTCGACCAGCTCGACCAAGCCATGGCGGACACAGACATGCATGATCAGGTTCACATCACCGGCTATCTCCCAGACGCGGAGATCTCTCGGTTGTTCGGAGCGGCAGACCTGGCGGCATTTCCATTCAACGACGGAGTGACGAGCAAATCCGGCTCCATGCTCACCGCTTTCGCGCTCGGTGTGCCGGTGGTGGCCACTGCAACACCAGGCGAGATCTCTCGCCCAACTGAGGTCAACGGCGTGCTCCGCATACCGCCCCGCGACACCGATGCGCTGACGAAGGCACTCAGATGGGTACTGACTGATCGCGCGCTGTCAGATCGGCTCCGAACGGCGGGTCGGACGGTCGCCGCACACCGCAGTTGGGCCGACATCGCCGACGCCCACCACAAGATCTATGCCGAGGCGCTCGACTCGCCCGGTCGAGGGTCCCGGGACAAGCGCAGCCGACACTGGCAGAGTGGACCCCGACCAGCCAGAGAGGGGATGCCGATGTCATTGGTCGAGCGGGCGCGGTCCGTCGTCACGACTTCAGTGGCCGCCGTGCGCGACCGGATGCCAGCGCACGGACGACCACCGGGTGCGCGGCCTACCGAAGACCCGGCCCTGTTCCGGCAACTCGTCTACGGGGATCCGTCCCGGCTGCACATCGCGCCAACGGCGGTGATCAATAACGCGCTGTTCAATCTCTCCTCCGGTGATGTCACAGTCGGCGACTACGCCTTCTTTGGTCATAACGTGTCCGTACTCACCGGAACGCACGACTGGACCAAGTTCGGCAGAGAACGCCAGGTCGCGGTCACCGACACGGGCCGGGATGTAGTCATCGAGGAGGGTGTCTGGGTTTCGAGCAATGTGATCATCGTCGGACCATGCCGGGTCGGAGCTAACTCAGTGGTGGGTGTGGGATCGCTCGTGCTGAAAGACGTCGAGCCTTACACCATCGTGGCCGGAAGCCCCGCCAAGGTTCTGCGGACCATCCCGCACCCCGGTGAACCAGCGCGGGAGAAGACGGAACCGGATGCGGGTGCGGCCGGCGCGGTGACCGCTGAATGACGTTGGCAGCAACAGACGGACGTGGATCCACGTCGCCGCAGCGGATCGACGCGCTCGAGGAGCAGCTCCGCGATCTGGTACGGGATCTGGCTGCGGCCAGGCAGCGAACCGAAGGCCTCGAGCGGATAGTTGCTGATCTACGCGAGAAGGTTGACGGTAGCGGGCCTCGATTCGCGGCGCTGTACGCCGACTTCGCCGACCGGTTCCGAGGTAGCGCCGAGGAGATCCGGACCAAGCTCGAGGGTTACCTACCCGATGTCCGCAAGGTGGTGTCTCAATCGAATGAGGTTCGCGTCCTCGACATTGGCTGCGGACGCGGCGAGTGGCTCACCTTGCTGCGGGATTCCGGCGTGCGAGCTTCCGGGGTCGACTCACACACTGCCTTCGTCGAGGCTGGGCGGGCCAAGGGCCTAGACATCGTCGAAGGTGACGGGGTCGAGCACCTGACGAAGCTGCCCTCGAACTCGCTGGACCTCGTGACGGCATTCCACCTGATCGAACACCTCGACATCGAGACGGTGCTGGCTCTGATTGCGGCCGCCCACGGCGCGTTACGGGTGGGAGGCTGTCTGCTCCTGGAGACGCCTAACCCGACCAATCTGCAGATGGCTGCCTGCGACTTCTACAACGACCCCACGCACCGGAGGCCGCTGCCTCCGGCCTTGACCGAGTTCCTCGTCTTCGCCTCCGGCTTCGGCGACCTGGAAGTGCGCCATTTGCATTCAGCGGAGTCTCCGTTGGTGCCGAGCGCCCGCCACCGAGCATTGGCGGATGAGGTGGTCGAGCGGAAGCTGTACGGGCCGCAGGACTATGCCGTCCTGGGCTACAAGCTCGCCCCGGCAGGGTAAGCGGGTAGCGTGACCAGCGCTTCGAAGCCTCGGCGGCTTCTCTATCTCGACCCCTACACGGTTCCCATCGGCAGAAGAAAATCGGCTTCAGGGTCTCCGCCGTCAAGCGATGCGATCGGTTACGCGATTACCTCCTCTGCGGCGATCCGGTCGGGCTTGGCAGCAGCCGGCTGGGAGGTGCTTCAGCCTGAAATCAGCATTCCGGATGAGGAGGACGGCCATGTCCGCCGGCTGCGCTGGTTGCTGCGGTCCTATGAGGGTGCGCTCGACATCGTCGGCGCGAGTCCGCCGGACGCGATCTTCATCTTCCATGCATTCTCGGTCTTTCCCGCCGAGATTCGTCGGATGATCTTGGATTTGCGACTCGATGTGCCGTTGGTCGGTTACACCCACGGCAGCCACTGGGATCCGACGGACACCTTTCGCTTTGAGGTCTATCCCGGCATGGAAATGGCAGACCTGGCGAGCCTTTGCGTTCTGGATCGGGTGTTCCTGGTCTCGGAGCAGATCCGCGATACGTTGCAGGCGACCATCGGCGAGTTCAACCCTGCGATCGCCAAGATGCTGGAGGCCAAGTACGAGGTCGTCGGCCTACCCCTCGATGTGGAGCGGATCGAGTCCAGCCGGACCGACACTCGAGACTCACCCCCGTTGATCGTCTTCAACCATGCTCCGGTCACCAGCAAGGATCCGGACATGTTCGTCCGAGTCGTGCGGCGGATCCTGCGGCGCTATGACGCGCGGGTGCTGTTCACCCGGAAATTCCTGCCCGGCGAGCATGCCGGTGCGGAGGCGGTGGCGAAGCTGGCCGCCGAGTTCGGTGAGCGGGTCGTGCTCGGCAACAACCTGGCCCTGTCCGACTACTACTCGGCGCTATGGCGAGCCGAGCTGCAAGTCTCAACCGCGACTCACGAGAGTCTCGGTGTCTCGACGCTCGAAGCCATGTACACGGGCTGCTGTTGCGTCCTCCCGCGGGTGGGCAGTTACCCGGAGATCACCGGTGATCACCCGGAGGTTCTGTATGACCGTAACGATGATCAACTCGAAGCGAGGCTAGGCTACTTTCTTGATCATCCAGAGCGGCGTCGCGCTATTGGCGCCGACCTTCAGCAGGAGGCAGCCCGTTATCGCCCGGAGGTTATCGTCCGCCGGATAGCCGATGTACTGGACAGCATCAGCTGAGTGAGCCCACAACCCCTGCAGTGTTCAATAGATCGGTCATGACAAAGTCGTCGTTGGAGCCGTAGGTCGGCGTCCAGTCCGGTTCCAGCGAAAGATAAGACGATGGGTCGCCGTCAATGAGCCCGTGGATCACTTCGGCCACGATGCGGCCGCCGACGGCGCCGAGGTGTTCGCCGCTCGCCTGAATGTCGGCTTCTCGCAAGATGTAGAACCACAGCGGCGTCTGTCGGTCCAGCCCCAGATCTTCAAGATCAGCCAGATCGGCCAGCGCAAGCGGTGCTTCGTCCATCGCCTTGGCGACCCGCTGGCCGGAGGGAACCTTCATGGTGAGGTTGCGAAGAAGGTTTCGGACGGCGAGCGAGTCGGGCTCCGCCGCAGGCTGGCCGAGTAGGTGGAACAGGACCGACGAGAGGGTCGTGTCGATCTTCTTGTTCCGGCGCACCCGGCCGTCGCCGAAGTCGAAGAACGTCTGCCAGTCGATGAAGCGTCGCGGTGCCCGGTGTCCACCGCGAAGATCCGCGGGGTCGCTACCACTGGCCGCAGGATCGAAGATCAACGCGAAGAACTGCTGTGTGGGATCCGCTGCCGAAGTGCCGAAATTTCCTCGGTAGCTCGGCCTGATCTGCGAATGGCCGAATCGGTAGGCGGCAACGGAGAACTCAACCGGAATGTAGGGGTCATTGCGCCAGTCGTAGAACTGGCGGCCGTCAGTAAGGATCGACTCCACGACATCATTTCCACAGGTCAGCGGAAGGAACTCATGCAAGATCATCCACTGGTAGTGCCAGCTGACAACCCGTCGGGCCTCGGCGAAGAGCTCTACGGTCGTGGCCAGCGGACCAAGATCACTGCGGACGTCGGCGAGCACCTGGTTGTGGAAGCGCAGCAACGCCAGATGCAGTTGATTCACCATCAAGTTCTCGTCGTTCCGCGGATCACCGATCAGAGCTGTGAGTTGTGAGTTCCTTGGGACGTCGAAGCGAGTCTGCCCGTCGATGGTCACCGCCGCCGACCCTGGATTCTCCTCGGTCAGGAAGGTGGTACGGCCGTCGTCGGCGTCCTTGTCGTACAACTCGGGCGATACGGACGGCCCGCCGCCGTACACGCTGTCCAGGTCGAGCGCCGGAATACGGAAGTTGCGGATCGACTCAGGGTCCTGCACCCGAGCAAGGCTGGACGTCGGATCAAAGGTCATGTCGTGGTCGAGGAACTGCCCAAGAAAGGTCATGCCAGCGGTGAGCCGCGGGTTGTCCGGGTTGTTCACGCTGAGGGCGGGATCGGTGATCAATGCGATCGGGTCGCTCAGGTTGTCATTGGCATCCATCGGGCCGCCCGACTGACCCAGTTCAGCAAGCGCCGCCCGGACCAGCGGAGTGTCGGAGGCGAATGGCGGCAGCGTGGGGAAGAGGCGGCCGAAGCGACCGTGATCGTAGAACCTAGAGCGTGGTGTGACTACACCACGGTCAGCATCAC
Source organism: Actinomycetota bacterium (assembly GCA_046732135.1). Classification (GTDB taxonomy): domain Bacteria; phylum Actinomycetota; class Actinomycetes; order Propionibacteriales; family Propionibacteriaceae; genus Microlunatus. The sequence goes on along the minus strand of JBKPML010000094.1, from coordinate 644 downwards.
CATGCGGCATGGCAACCTCCGTTGGGCAGGCGGACTCTTGATGATCAAGAGTGCCAGTGCCCGGCAGTGATACACAGGTGCAGGTGCGGCCCGCGGATGCCGCCGGTTGCAGCCGCCGCTCGGCGCGTCCTTCGGCATAAGGCCAAAGATATTGCCGGATCGGACTAGTCGTCGGGAGACGGGACGAAGATCACTGGACAACTCGTATGGTGCAGGCAGTGTTGGCCAACCGAGCCGGTCAGCAAGCGGCCGAGACCGACGTGTGCCGGTGTGCCGACCACCAACGCTCGAGCGGAAGCCGATTGCTCAACGAGCACAGGGCCTGCATCACCCTTGACCAGTTGGAGTTGCCAGTCGAGATGCGGGTCAATTTCTGCGAACAATCCGGTGATGCTCGTCCGATACGCCTCATCGATCTCGCGCATTGATCGCTCGGTGTCCGAGCCGGCACCGAAAGGCCAACTGAGCGCGTGTATCGCCCGTAGTCGCCATCCGGTCAGCATTGCGTAGTCAGCTGCCCAGCGAAGTGCCGCCTTGCCGGTTGGGGAGTCGTCGAGCCCAACCACAATCTCATCAGTCATATTCGGCACCGTTGCCTCTTAACGTGATCACGTCATCTCAAGATCACCCTAGTTCGAAAGTCG
>JBKPML010000093.1:0-20683 GCA_046732135.1 Actinomycetota bacterium | reverse complement strand
GAATAGGCGCCGGCGAGGCCCCGGTCGGACGTGATGATCAGCAGTGCAGCCCGTTGCGGGTTTTCCTTCTCCGTGAGCAACGGATGATCGACATTGGAGAACGTTGCCACGGCCGAAACCGCCCGGGTCAGCTCGCGGGCGTACGGGGTGGCGGCCTGGGCACGCTGCTGTGCCTTGATGATCCGCGATGCTGCGATGAGCTCCATCGCCCGAGTGATCTTCTTGGTAGTCGACACCGTGGTGCGACGCTGGCGAAGTTCGCGCAGACTTGCCGGCATCAGCGTGCTCCGCTTGCGTAGATCAGCACGTGCCTAGCCCCGCCTCTGCCTAACGATTTGCTCTTGTTCGACCTCGCCCTCATCCAGGGTCTCATGCTCCTCGCGCCCAGGGCCGATGAGCATCTTGCCCGAGCCGGTCTGGAATCCGCGCTTGAACTCGGCGATCTGCGACTTCAGCGCCTGAGCGGTGTCCTCGTCGAAGGACTTCGTCTCCCGGATGTTCTGGAGCACGCTGCCGTTGTGGCGCAAGTACTCCAGCAGCTCCTGCTCGAAACGCAGCACGTCATCGACTGGCACTTCGTCCAGCTCACCGTTGATACCGGCCCAGACCGAGACCACCTGCTCTTCCACCGGGTACGGCGTGTATTGCGGCTGGCGCAATAGCTCTACCAGTCGGGAACCCCGGTCTAGCTGGCGGCGCGACGTTGCGTCAAGGTCGGAGGCGAACATCGCAAAAGCCTGCATGTCGCGATACTGCGCCAAGTTGATCTTGAGCGAGCCGGCGATGTTTTTCATCGCCTTGATCTGGGCAGCGCCACCCACACGGGACACGGACACACCGACGTCGATGGCGGGCCGCTGGTTGGCATTGAACAGATCTGACTGCAGGAAGATCTGCCCATCGGTGATCGAAATGACATTGGTCGGAATGTAAGCCGAAACGTCGTTGGCCTTGGTCTCGATGATCGGCAGGCCGGTCATCGAGCCGCCACCGAGCGCGTCGGACAGCTTGGCACAGCGCTCGAGCAACCGGCTGTGCAGGTAGAAGACGTCGCCTGGGTAGGCCTCACGACCTGGCGGACGGCGCAGCAGCAGCGACATGGCCCGGTAAGCCTCGGCCTGCTTGGTCAGGTCGTCGAAGATGATCAAGACGTGCTTGCCCTGATACATCCAGTGCTGACCGATGGCCGAGCCGGTGTACGGCGAGACGTACTTGTAGCCGGCCGGGTCCGATGCCGGTGCATGCACGATCGTCGTGTAGGCCATGGCGCCGGCTTCCTCGAGCACTCCGCGGAGCGCGGCGACCGTTGAGCCCTTCTGACCGATGGCTACATAAATGCAACGCACCTGCTGCTCTGGGTCTCCGCTCTCCCAGGCGGCCTTCTGGTTGATGATCGTGTCGATCGCGATGGCCGACTTGCCGGTCTTCCGGTCGCCGATGATCAACTGCCGCTGACCGCGGCCGATCGGGATCATAGCGTCAATAGCTTTGATACCGGTTTGCAGCGGCTGGCGGACTTCCTGGCGGTCCATGACGCCGGCAGCCTGGAGTTCGAGCGGTCGCCTGTCATCGATGTCAGTGATGTCGCCAAGTCCGTCGATGGGGCGTCCGAGCGCGTCCACGACGCGACCCAGGTAACCGTCCCCGACCGGTACGGACAAAATGTCGCCCGTACGCCGGACCGACTGACCCTCTTCGATGCCTTCGGAGTCGCCCATGACGACGACGCCGATCTCTCGCACGTCCAGGTTCAACGCGATTCCCAGCGTGCCGTTCTCGAACTCCAGCAGTTCGTTGGCCATCGCGGACGGCAGGCCCTCGACGCGGGCGATGCCGTCTCCGGATGTGAAGACCGTACCGACCTCCTCGCGGGTGGAGGTGTCGGGGGTGTAGCCCGAAACGAACCGATCGAGGGCGTCCCGGATCTCCTCGGGACGAATAGTGAGTTCTGCCATCGCCTTCGCTCCTGCTTCCCTAACTCGGTACTTGGTGAATGTGTCTGGATCTAGGAGAAGAGCCGCCGCGCGTCGTGCAGCCGGCCGGCGACGGTGCCCTCGATCACCTCATCGCCAAGTTCCACCCGAACGCCCCCAAGGACATCCTCGTCGATGACCTCCTGGATAGCGACATCACGGCCCACCTGTGACCGAAGTGTTCTGCGCAGGCGTTCGCGTTGCTCCTCGGTCAGCGGCTCCGCGACTCGTACGGTCGCCACGACCCGGTTCTTCTGCGCTGCGGCGAGCGTCACGTAACCCTCGATGGTCTGACTGAAGGTCCGCTCCCGGGCCGCCACAGCCCGCTTGGCGAGGGCGCTTGTGGTGTCACTAGTCTTCCCGGCGAGCAGCGAGCCGACCAATTCCTGTCGGTGCTCGAGCGGCAGCGTTCGGTCCGCGAGCGCGTTGCGCAGGCGAGGGTTGGCATCGACCAGTCGGGCGAAGCGGAAGAGCTCGTCCTCGGTCTCCTCCAACTGGTCGGCGTTTTCCGCTGCCATCAATGAGGCGCGAACCGCCTGCCGCTCGAGCGCCGCGGCCAGCGTACGGCCGCCCGCCCAGCGCATTGCCGCAGCTTCGGCCACGATATCCGCTGCCATCGTTGACACCTTGCCGTCCAAAAGGCCGTGAGCCAGCCGCTGCCGGTTCTGCTCCGGAGTGCCGGGATCGGTCAACGACCGGCGCAGCGTCGGAGACGAGTCCAGCACATCGACGACCGCGAACAGATCGCCACCCAGATGGGAAATGTCCGACTCGCTCGGAGCACCCTGCACTGCGCCAACGATCTTCCCGACCACGCCTCGATCGGTGGTCGCTTGCGCAACCGCGTCGTTGAGCACGCTGTCCAGCGCGCCCAATCGGGTGTCCGAACTCGTCATGGCCTGCCTGCGGGCGCGGACTCCGCCTCGCCGGCCTCGGCGGCGACCTGTCGCTCCAGATCGGTCAAGAACCGGTCGACCGTACGGCGAGCCCTTTCGTCGTCCTCCAGTGACTCTCCGACAATCCGGCTCGCCAATGTCGTAGCAAGGCCGCCAATCTCGGTGCGCAGTTGGTTCATCACCTGGGTGCGCTCGGCTGCGAGCTGAGTTTCGGCAGACGCCCGAATCCGGGCACTCTCGGCCTGCGCCTGTTCTCGCATCTCGGCAAGAATCTGTGAGCCCTGCGTCTTGGCATCCTCGCGAATCCGAGCCGCCTCCGTGCGAGCTTCGGCGAGCTGAGCCTGGTATTCCTCCAGTGCCGCTTGGGCCTCCGCCTGGGCTTTCTCCGCTTTTTCAATGCCACCTTGGATGGCTGCCGTGCGCTCCTCGTACGTGGCTTCGAACCGAGGCACGACGAACCTGCGGATGAGCCAGGTCAGCAGCAGCGCGAAGACGATCCCTGCGACTATCTCTGTCCAGTTCGGAAGCAGCGGATTCTCTTCCTGCAGGGGAAGGAGCAGTGTGGTCATGTGGACCGTCCTAGGCCTGACCGGTGAAGCCGAAGACGAACGCCAACGCGATACCGATGATGGCCAGCGCCTCTGTCACGGCAAAGCCGATCCAGGCCGTACCCATCATCGCGCCGCGAGCCTCAGGCTGCCGGGCGGTGCCCTGGATCACTGACGCGAAGATCAAACCGACGCCGATTCCGGGGCCGATGGCGCCAAGGCCGTAGCCGACGATGCCGAGTGATCCGACGATCTCCATTGCGGTCATGTAACGCTTCCTTTCGGTTTGCCGGTAACTGCAGTCGATGGCGTGATGGGGCGGGTCAGTGCTCTTCGGCCAGGGACGAAGAGATGTATTGGGCGGTCAGAACGGTGAAGATGAAGGCCTGGAGGGCTTGCACGAAGATCTCCAAGCCGAAGATCGCCATGCTGAAGATCAAACCGACGACGCCGGCGACCTTGTTGATGATCGACTCGCTGTGCACCAGCAGATATTCGCCGCCGAGTACGAAAACCAACACCAGCAAATGGCCTGCGAACATGTTGGCAAACAACCGCAATGACAGCGTCATCGGCCGGACCAGGATGTTGGAGACGAACTCGAGTGGGATGATCAACGGCCACATGAACACAGGCACCCCTGACGGCAGGGTCGTGTGCTTGAGGTAGCCGAAGAAACCGTGCTTGGCAATGCCGACGCCGTTGTAGATCAGCCAGACCAGCAAGGCCAGCCCGTAGGGCCAGCCGACGTGGGACGCGGTCGGTAGCAGCGTGAACGGAAATACTCCCCAGATGTTGTTGACCAGCACGAAGGAGAACAGGGCAATCAACAGTGGCAGCCATCTGCGGAAATCGTGTCCGATCATGTCCCGAGCGATGCCGTTGCGGACGAAGAAGTAGGCGGTCTCGCCGATGTATTGCGCCTTGCCGGGCACCAATGCGTTTTTGCGGGCCATGATCAACCAAAAGGCCATGATCAAGATCACTGAGACGACGGCTTGCAGCATGTACCTGTCGAACCACGGCGCACCTTCGAAGAAGGGCGGGAAATCGAAGCTGTGCACACCGGGCGCCTCGAATTCCAACGGCATCAGGGTCACCGGGCTGCTCACCGTTCTCCCTTCGTCGTGGTCGTCATCTCGGTACGGGACTCACCCCGTTCAGTTCCCGGTCCGCTTGCCCCGATCGCACTAGGTCGGCCGGCCGCCTGTTTGCGACGCAGAGCTGAGAGTTCGGCAATCGTGGCATCGTCGACGCGGCCGAAGCGCCGGATGACGACGTAGATACCGAATCCTGCTCCAAGAAGGATTCCGATCGGCAGCAGGAACTCGGTGCCAAAGTAGTGATCACCAAGCCAACCGAGCAGGCCGTACACCAACACTCCAGAGATCAAGTACGACAGCACGCGCATGCCCTGATTCATGCCGTCTGAATTCTCGAGCCCAGGCGATCGCGGCTGATCCTGTGTCGGCTCACCGTGTTCGTTCATGGCGGAACACACGCTAGCAGTACTTGTAGCGGCGGTCACTGATCGGATTCCGTCACCCCTGGTGAGACGTATTCGGTGTCGTAGATGCCGATTCTCAAGCGGGAAAAGACGATCACTTCGACCACGAGCCAGCCCGCCACGACTGCCATGGTGGTAATGAAGATCGCCATCGGAGCCAGCGTCGGCCAGGCTTCGTGATAGCGGCCATAGAGCACCAGAATGAGACCCAGGATCACCACTCGTGCCGTGTAACTGCACAGGGAAACGACCAAGAGCGTCCGGGCCCCCGCGTCGGCGAACAGGACCATCACGTACTGCCCAACGCCATAGAAAAAGAGCACCATCCCGGCCGCCAGCGCCGTCGATATCAGCCCGCTGGCGCCGTACGCGATCCCGAAGCCGATCAAACAGACCAGCGTCGCAAACAGGCCACCGATGGCGCCGCCGAGCAGCAGCTTCCGCGCCCGGATAACGTGGATGCTCGGACCGGCCGTACGGCTACGGGGGCGCCCCAGCGAGCCGCCGATTGTCATGATGCCGAGTAGTCCTTGTCGTGATCGAGTGGAGCCTGGTCGCAAACGCGATCCTAGGCCAAACCGGCAGGTGACCCCGCCGAACGCGAGCGAGGAAGCTCCTGCGAGCGTCGGTAAGATCACAGCCTTCGGGCCTGATCGAGCGCGAGCGGGGAACTCCTGCGAGCGTCGGTAAGATCACGGCCCGCTGCTGGCTGGACGACGAGCGAGTCGACACAGTCGACGAGTCGAGGAGGAAGACAGCAGCCTTCGGGCCTGATCGAGCGCGAGCGGGGAATCTAGGGCAGTGATTCTCCGCGTTTCACCCGATTCCGATTGGGCAGAGGTCGGCCGAGAGTCACCAACAAGAGCACGAAGGCGATGACGGCCGCACCGGTGACGACGGTCCATTGGCGATCGCCACGTACCAGGCCCAAAACGATCACGCCGAAAGACACCAGTGCCGACCAGATGTACATCAACATCACGGCCCGACGCTGGCTGTGGCCACGTTCCAGCAATCGGTGGTGCAGGTGCTGCTTATCGGCCACGAACCACCAGCGACCGGCGTACGTGCGGCGGATGAAGGCCAGCACCAGATCGAGAAACGGCAGCGCCAAGATGGCCAAAGGCAGAATCAGAGGCAGGACTGTGGGCACCAGCCCGCCGCGGCCACCCTCCAAGGCCGACGTGTCGATCTGACCCGTCAGGCTGATGGTCGAAGTAGCGAGTAGCAACCCGAGCAGCATCGCACCGGAGTCACCCATGAACATCCGAGCTGGAAAGAAGTTGTGCGGCAGGAACCCGAGGCAGGCGCCGGCGATGGCCACCGTGATCAGGCTGGATGTGGTCGCGCGGGTGAGGTCTTGGGTGACGGTCAGCAGATAAGAGTAAGCGAAGAACGCGAGCGCGCCGATACAGACCACTCCGGTCGCCAGACCATCGAGACCGTCGACGAAGTTCACCGCGTTGGAACACAGCACGATGAAGAACACTGTGATCGCAACCGAAGCCGGTCCATCCAGCGAAACCGTCTGATCAGGAAGTGGGATCCACAGCATCTTGACGCCGAGTGCCACAGCAATGCCGGCTGCGAGCACCTGACCTGCGAATTTCGCGAGCGGCGGCAGCTCGAAGATGTCGTCCAGTGCCCCGACGAGACAGATTGTCGCTGCGGCCACCAGAACGGCACGCGAATCCTGTTGTACCGTCTGCAGCCGACCAAGGAAAGGCAGCTCCCAGGCCAGCAAGATCGCCGCTCCGACACCGAACAGCATCGCTATACCGCCGAAGTACGGCATCTCGATTGTGTGCACATCGCGATCCCGAACCGCTGCCATGGCGCCCATTCGCAGCGCCAATCTCCGGCACAAGGCACTGGTCAGGAAGGTCACCGCCGCGGCAATCCCGAGCACCAGGAGGTATTCGCGCACTCAGGCCTCGCTCCCATTGACGAGGTCCGGCAGCGTTTCCCGCAGCACATCCACACTCAAGGCGCCTCGGCGCAGAACCTCACCGCACTCGTTCCGGGTGAAGTCGACGATGGTCGATGGCGCGGCATCTGCTCCCCCGGAAGGGCCGCCGTCGAGATAGACCGCAACCGATTCACCGAGTTGGTCGACCGCCTCTTGGCAGGTGACAGCGGCAGGAAGCCCGCTGATATTGGCGCTGCTCACCGCAATGGGTCCGGTTCGACGCAAGATCTGTCGGGCAAGGTGGTGGTCCGGCACCCGGAGGGCGATCGTCCCGTCGGTCTCACCCAAATCCATCCGGAGGCTGGGCTGCATCCGGCAGATCACTGTGAGCGGCCCAGGCCAGTGCTTGGCAATGAGATTCTTGAGTTGTTCGGGGACTTCGGTGGCCAGGGCGCGGATCAACGAAGGCTCGCCGATGAGCACCGGCGGCGGCATGTCGCGGCCGCGGACCTTCGCGTCCAGCAACCGCTGTACGGCGGCGGCACTGAACGCATCTGCACCGATGCCGTAGACGGTGTCGGTGGGTAGCACGATGCATTCACCGCGGTCGATCGCGGCCCCCGCCTCGTCAACCGCTGCCGCCAGCTGTTCGGGGTCGTCGGCGGTGCAGTCGAAGACCCGGTATGTCACCCGGCCATCCTGCCAGTTGGGGTTTGTCAGTTTCCCATGTTTACGTGGGGAACCGGCACTCTACCCAGGAAACTTCATAGGTAAAGTGCAAGTTTTCCGGGTAAGGCTTCGTACGGGCGACCGTCAAGATCGCCTGATGGCGGTGACAAAACGCGGTCGGCTTGCCAGGTCCGGATGATCCCGTACGGCAGTGAAGGCACCGCTTGCCCAGACCAATGCCGGCGCCGATTCGCCCTGGACATCGGCATGCTCGAAGCACAGGAAGCCGCCGGGGCGCAGCAGGCGGCCGACGACGGAGATCACCACCCTGATCGCATCGAGGCCGTCGGCCCCCGCGAACAGAGCCTGGACGGGATCATGATCGCGGGCTTCCGGGGCGACGGATTCATAGGCCTCGAGGGGGATGTACGGCGGGTTGGCGATCACCAGGTCCACTGAGCCGTTCAGTTCGGGCAGGGCGGTCGCCATGTCGGCGACGTGCAGGTCCACCAATGTGTCAGCCAGGTTGCGGCGGGCATACTCTGCCGCTTCTTCGGACACTTCGACGGCGTGGATGTCGACCCGGGTCAATTGACTCGCAATCGCCTTCGAGATCGCCCCGGATCCCGCACACAGCTCAACCACCAGCGGGCGCTTCGCCCCCATCGTGAGCGGCCGAAGTTGATCAATGGCCCACTCGGTCATCACTTCAGTTTCCGGCCGGGGTACGAAGACCCCGGGCCCTACCTCGACGTCAACTCGGTGGAAGTGGGCTCGTCCAGTCAGATGCTGCACCGGAACCCGCTCGGCCCGCCGCATGATCAACTTGCGGAATCGTCGGACATGATCATCATCGATCTCATCCAGCAGCGGGAGCTGGGCAAGGTCGACGCCGGAAACAAAAGCCAGCAGGATTCGGGCGTCCTGTGCCGGAGCCTCGACACCGGCCTGGCGCAGTTGATCAGTCGCCTCAGCAAGCAGCGGTCGGACCGCCTGGCTCAAGAGCCCTGCCCGTCGAGCTGAGACAGCCGAAGTTGAGTATCGGCCTCCTGCAGCGCAGTGATCAGCGCCTGCAGATCGCCGTTCAGCACTGAATCCAGGTTGTAGGCCTTGAAGCCAATGCGATGATCAGAGATCCGGTTCTCCGGAAAGTTGTAGGTCCGGATGCGCTCAGAGCGGTCAACCGTACGGACTTGGCTCCGACGGGCAGCCGATGCGGCTGTCGCAGCCTCCTCCTCAGCTGCGGCGGTCAGCCGGGCCCGCAGCATCCGCATCGCCTGCTCGCGGTTCTGCAACTGTGACCGCTCGTTCTGGCACGAGACCACGATGCCGGTCGGGAGATGGGTTATGCGCACGGCGGAGTCGGTTGTGTTGACTCCCTGACCACCCGGACCCGACGAGCGGTAGACGTCAATTCGAAGATCATCATCGCTGATCTCCACCTCGGTTTCCGCTACCTCAGGCATCACCAGGACACCGGCCGCGGAGGTGTGGACCCGTCCTTGGGATTCGGTCACCGGAACCCGCTGCACCCGATGCACGCCGCCTTCGAACTTCAGCACGCCGTACGGCATCGAGTCGGGTTCGCCGGGTGCGGGCGCCTTGATCGCTGCCGTGACCGACTTGTAGCCACCGAGATCAGTTTCCTGGGCGTCAAGGATCTCCACCTTCCAGCCGCGAGACTCGGCGTAGCGGCTGTACATCTTCAGCAGATCACCCGCGAACAGGGCCGACTCCTCACCGCCTTCACCGGATTTGATCTCGATCAGCGCGTCGGCGGAGTCGTTCGGATCCCGTGGGGCCAGCAGCTTGGTCAGCCTCTGAGTGGCCGTGCCGAGCCGCTCCTCCAGTTCCTTGGCTTCCGTCGCGAAACCCTCGTCGTCAGCGGCTAGCTCGCGGGCAGCAGCAAGATCCTCGATCAGCCTGGCATGCTCATCCAGCGCCCGGATCAGGGGAGCAAGCTCGGCATAACGTCGGCCGATCTTGCGAGCTCTCGCCAGATCCGCATGCACCTCGGGATCGGCAAGCTGGGACTCGAGCTCGGCGTACTCCGCCCGCAGGTGGCCGGCCGCCTCAAACATGTCGCATTTCCTATTCTGTGCCTGCTCGCGCCGATGCTCGCAGACGAGTTCGTCCTAATAAACGACAAACGCCGGGCAGGCAGGATGCCCTGCCTCCCGGCGTCTGGATGTCGCTACTTGGACTTGGTCGATTTCTTTGCGGCGTATCGCTTCTCGAAGCGGGCGACGCGGCCGCCCGTATCAAGGATCTTCTGCTTGCCCGTGTAGAACGGGTGGCAGTTCGAGCACACGTCCGCATGCAAGATTCCATTCGGTGCGGTGCTACGCGTGGTGAACGTATTGCCGCAGGTACAGGTCACCTGCGTCTCGCGATACGCGGGATGGATGTCGGGCTTCATGATCTCTCTCCTTTGTCGGTCGCCGGGTCGCCACTCGTTTTCGAGTCTTCGGCGTGAACCGGAACCAAGACCAGAATTGTGCCGCAGCCTCAGCCACTGCACCAACTCCACCAACGCCAATACAGGACCGTTTAGTCCCAAATCGCCTACTGAGGATTCGTACGCTCAGGCTGGAATGGTCTTGGTGATGGCGACCAGGAACTCGGCGTTGCTCTGGGTCTTGCGCAGGCGGTCGAGCAGCATCTCCAGGCCTTGCAGGCTCTCCAATCCGGAGAGCACCCGACGCAGCTTCCAGACGATTCCGAGCTCTTCGCGACCCATCAGCAGCTCCTCGCGGCGGGTGCTGGACGCGTCTACGTCGATCGCCGGGAAGATCCGCTTCTCGGCAAACTCACGACGCAACCGGAGCTCCATGTTGCCGGTGCCCTTGAACTCCTCGAAGATCACCTCATCCATCTTCGAGCCGGTCTCTATCAGGGCCGTGGCAACGATCGTCAGGGAACCTCCGCCCTCGATGTTGCGGGCCGCGCCGAAGAACTTCTTCGGCGGATACAGCGCTGCCGAGTCCACGCCACCGGAAAGAATCCTGCCGGACGCTGGCGCAGCGATGTTGTATGCCCGGCCCAGCCGAGTGATGCCATCGAGCAAGATCACGACGTCGTGGCCCTGTTCGACGAGCCGCTTCGCCCGTTCGATCGACAGCTCCGCCACCGTGGTGTGATCATCGGCGGGGCGGTCGAATGTTGACGCGATGACCTCGCCCTTGACAGCGCGTTGAAAGTCGGTGACCTCTTCGGGCCGCTCATCGACCAGCACGACCATTAGCTTGACTTCGGGGTTGTTCGTGGCGACCGCATTGGCTATCGCCTGCATGATCATGGTCTTGCCGGCCTTCGAGGGCGAGACGATCAGTCCGCGCTGGCCCTTGCCGATCGGGCAGACCAGGTCGATGATCCGGCCGATCATGTTGTTCGGCGTGGTCTCCATCTTCAGCCGTTCCTGCGGATAGAGCGGCGTCAGCTTACTGAAGTCCTGCCGATTCTTGGCCTGCTCCGGATCGTCCCCGTTGATGGATTCGATCCGCACCAGCGGGTTGAACTTCTCCCGCCGCTCACCCTCGCGCGGAGTTCGGATAACGCCGGTGACAATGTCGCCCTTGCGCAATCCAAACTTCTTGACCATGGATAGGGAGACGTACGCGTCGTTGGGGCCCGGCAGGTAGCCGTTGGTCCGGACGAAGGCGTAGTTCTCCAGCACGTCCAAGATGCCGCCAGCCGGTACCAGCACGTCGTCCTCGGAGATGACCGGCTCGCTCTCGAACCGCTCCAGGCCCGCGCCACCGGTCCGATTACCGCGGCGGTTCTGGCGGTCACGGTTGCGCCGCCGCCGCCCGCGCCGGCCGCCGCCTTCGTCGTCATAGTCGCGATTGGAATCGCGGGACGATTGGCCGTCGCGGTTCTGATCGCGCGACGATTGACCATCGCGACCTTCTCGGGACTGGTTGTCTCGGCTCCAGTTCTCCCGGGTCGCCGTGTCGCGCCCGTGATTGTCGCGGTTGGAATCGCGGTCACGTGAGGTGTCGCGCCCGCGGAATTCCTGCGTACGGTAGCTGTCCCGGTCGCCATCGGTGCGCTGATCCGACCGGTCGGTCGATTCCTGAGCGTCAGCCGGCCGGGCTTGCGGAATGGAGCCTTCAGTGGCTACGACATCCTGGCTCTGGCCGGGATCTCGGCGATCTTGCGACGGCTCAGTGGCTTTTCGGTCAAGGTCGAGCATGGTTTTCTGTTCCGGCCGCGCCACCCTGTTGTCCTCGCGATCACCATCCCTGCGCTCGCCGTCCGCGCGAAACTCGGCCGGGAACGTCGACTGTTGAAAGCTGCCTGCGTCGGCAGGCGGCAACCCAGTCGGCTGTGGAGCATCCGTCACGGTCGAGTCCGATCTGGCTTCCGCCACCTGAGCGGTCCTGGGAGCGCTGTCTGCGCCGTTAACGGATTCAGTTGGAGCTGCGCCGGATTGCCTGCTCTGGATGGCCGCAATCAGCTGTCCTTTGCGCAGAGTGCCTGCGCCACGGATCCCGAGCGTGCTGGCAAGCTGCTTCAGTTCCGGCAGGAGCATCGCATCCAATCCGGAACCCTTGCGCTTGCGCGCGCTCTCGCCTTCGGCAGCAGCCGTCGTCACGTCAGCGATTTCTGTCACGTGTTTCCTTCTCGATTAGGGTGTCTGGCCCTTCCTCGGCCCAGCGTGTCTCTCACACTGGGCGACATCTATCCTCATAAGGTCCTCGTCGCTGGACAGGTCGAACGAGTCTGGAGCGAAAGCTGAGGGTTCGCTGTCCACATCGCGCCCTGACCTTAAAGGCGCTTGCCGAGTCGGGAGCCGGTACTAGTCCTACCGGCCGCTCACCTTCTCGGCAGTATCAGGCTAGCACTCCTCCACAGTGTTCGGTCCAGCTTGGGCGCCCGAAGCGCAGGCGACTGCTACTAGTTGAGCGCACGAGCGCCCTGTCCTATCCCCAGCAACCGCAACAAGAAGCCGGGCGTTGTTTCTTCAGCTAGTGCTTCCAAGTCCGCGGCTCGGCCGAGGATCAGTACAGAGGGTCCGGCCCCGCTGATCACCGCTGCAAAGCCCTTGCTCCGTAGCCGCTTCATCAACTCATATGAGCGCTGCATCACGGGTTCCCGGTATCTCTGGTGCAACCAGTCCCGAGTCGCCTCCAGCAACCGATCCGGGTCGGCCGCCAGCGCATGTACCAGCAGCGCCGATCGCGCGGAGTTTGCGGCAGCGTCCACATGAGGCACAGTCTGGGGAAGTAGCAGGCGCGCTGCCTCCGTCGCAACCTGAAAGTCGGCGATGAATACCGCAGCGCCAACACCTTCAGTAACGCGGACCTGGGCAACGTGTATTCCATCGGATTCGTAGGCCAGAACAAAACCTCCGTAGATTGCCGCGGCGACATTGTCCGAATGGCCCTCGATCGATGTGGCATGGGTCAGCAACCATTGCCGGTCTGGTTTCTCCCCGGCGAGAGCGGCGGCTGCGGTCAAGCCAGCCACGATCGCTGCCGAGGATGACCCGAGTCCACGAGCATGAGGAATCGTGTTCCGGCACTGCAGGGCGAGGCCCGGCGCCTCGACACCCAAATATCCAAGTCCGACCAATGCGGAGCGGATGATCAGATGCGACTCATCTCGCGGGAGCGTGCCCGCGCCTTCACCCGAGATATCAATCGAGTAGCCGGCGTCCAACACTTCCAGCTGAATCCGTTCGTACCAGTCGAGGGCAAGGCCGAAACAGTCGAAGCCCGGACCCAGATTGGCACTGGTAGCGGGCACCTCGACGGTGACCGCCCGCCCAACCGGAAGTGATCGGGTCACTAAGCGTCCCCGACCAATCCGTTCAGTCGCCGAAACCGCAGGCACGGGCGACATCGGAGAGATTCGCCCGGACAACTGGTGACTGCAGTGGCGTCTGCGCGGTCAATGCGGCGTCGATGTCCTTCAAGCCGTTACCGGTCAGCGTTATCACGATCTGCTGTCCGGCTTCGACCTCGCCCCGGTCATGCTTGGCCAGCAGGCCCGCGACACCAGCCGCGGAGGCGGGCTCGACGAAGACACCCTCCCTGACCGCCAGGAGGCTTTGAGCCGCGAGAATTTGATCGTCTGTCACGGCCTCGAAGAGGCCGCTGGATTCATCTCTGGCCGCAATAGCCAGTTGGGTCGACGCTGGATTGCCGATACGAATCGCGGTGGCAACGGTCTCTGGGTGATCCACTGGATGACCGAGAACGAACGGGGCTGCACCCGCCGCCTGGAAGGCCCACATTCGAGGGGCCCTATTGGCGAAACCAGCAGCCTTGTATTGGGTATAACCACGCCAGTAGGCCGGTGTATTCCCGCCATTGCCGACGGGCAACACGTGAATGTCCGGCGCGTCGCCGAGTTCGTCGATGATCTCGAACGCCGCGGTCTTCTGACCCTCAAGTCGGACGGGGTTCACCGAATTGACCAAGGTGGCAGGGTAATTCTCCGCCAGTTTCCGAGCCAATCCCAGACACGCGTCGAAGTTACCCTCAACCTGTACGACGCGGGCACCATGAACGATGGCTTGTGCCAGCTTTCCCATAGCGATCCGGCCGGCGGGCAACAGAACGATCGGCAACAGTCCGGCGCGGGCGGCGTACGCCGCGGCAGACGCGGAGGTGTTGCCGGTGGACGCGCAGACCACCGCCTCTGCCCCTTCACCGACGGAGATGCTGACCGCGACCGTCATTCCCCGGTCCTTGAATGATCCCGTCGGATTGGCGCCTTCGACCTTCAGCCAGACCTCGCAACCCAGCAGGTCGGACAGCACACCGGCCTCGACCAACGGGGTGCTGCCCTCGCCGAGTGTGATGACCGGGTCGGAGTCGGCGACCGGCAACCACTGTCGGTAGCGGGCGATAATGCCGTGCCGTGGCCGCGAGGCCAGAGCGAGCGGCGCGATCTCAGGAACCATTCACTCACCTTCGACTCTCATCACACTGGTCACCACACGTACGGCGTCCAAATTGCGCAGGTTCTCCACGGTTGCACTCAACGCCGCATCCGTGGCTCGGTGAGTCACGATGACGAGCTGGGCGTCGGCGCCGCGGCCATCCTGCCGTACCGTCTCGATCGAAACGTCGTGTTCCGCAAAACAATGGGCGATAGTAGCCAGTACCCCAGCGACATCGGCCACCTGCAACGAGAGGTGATACCGGGTGACGACGGAGCCGATGGAAACGACCGGCCGTGCGGCGTAGCTGGACTCACCCGGTCCAACTGCCCCCCGTACTCGATTGCGCGCGACGGTGACGAGGTCCCCCATGACGGCGCTGGCCGTTGGGGAGCCGCCTGCACCGGGTCCGTAGAACATCAACCGACCGGCTGACTGGGACTCCACGAAGACCGCGTTGTATGCACCTGTCACTCCGGCGAGCGGATGCGTGCGCGGGATCATCGCCGGATGGACCCGGACCGAGACCGTACGGTCGCCGTCCCGGCCGCCACCCGGCGACAGTTCACAGATCGCCAGTAGCTTGACCACGCAGCCGATCTGCTGCGCAGAAGCGATGTCGAACGAGGTGACATCGGAGATGCCCTCGCGATAGACGTCGGCCGCCTGAACTCGACTGTGGAAGGCGAGACTGGCCAAGATGGCGGCTTTCGCCGCAGCGTCGAAGCCATCAACATCGGCAGTCGGATCTGCCTCGGCATAGCCGAGATCCTGAGCTTCCGCCAGGGCCTCAGCGAAGCCGAGGCCCTCGTTGTCCATCTTGTCGAGGATGAAGTTCGTCGTGCCGTTGACGATGCCGATCACGGAGGTGATTTCGTCGCCGACCAACGACTCACGCAACGGCCGGATGATCGGAATAGCGCCCGCAACAGACGCCTCAAAGTACAGATCCGCACCTGCCCGTTCGGCCGCCGCGAACAGCGTCGCGCCGTCTTCGGCGAGCAGCGCCTTGTTGGCCGTGACCACAGATGCGCCCCGGCGAAGGGCGGCCAAGATAAGAGACCGGGCCGGTTCGATCCCACCGATCACTTCGACGACCAGATCGACGTCCTCACGGGCCACAAGAGCCGCCGCATCGGTTGTGAACAGTGCGGGGTCGATGCGCGGCCGCAGCCGGTTGGGTCTCCGCACCGCAATGCCGACCAGCTCGAGTGGCCGGCCGACTCGAGCGCGGAGATCGGCAGCCTGCTCGATCAGCAGCCGAGCCACCTCCGCACCAACGGTTCCGCAACCAAGCAGGGCGACCCGTAACGGCGCCGCGGACGCCGCGCCGATATCGGGCTCCGGCTGCACGCTCGTTAGAGTCACGGGACTGCCTGTTCTGTTCGACGCCAAGGATTAGGCGAGAGATTCTGTTTCACTCACGTCCAGCGCCAACAGATCCTCAATCGTCTCGCGTCGGATGAGCGTACGAATCGTACCGTCGGTCACCGCAACAACCGGCGGTCTCGGCACATGGTTGTAGTTGCTGGCCATCGAACGGCTGTATGCGCCGGCCCCCGGCACCGCCACTAGATCGCCCGGCGCGATGTCGCTCGGCAGGAACTCATCCCGGACCAAGATGTCGCCACCCTCGCAGTGCTTTCCAACGACGCGGGCCAGTGCCGGCGTCGCGGTTGATCGCCTTGAGGCGAGAGTCGCGGAGTACTCAGCCGCGTAGAGCGCCGTACGAATGTTGTCGCTCATCCCGCCGTCGACCGCCACATAC
The DNA here is from genome assembly GCA_046732135.1 of Actinomycetota bacterium. GTDB lineage: Bacteria > Actinomycetota > Actinomycetes > Propionibacteriales > Propionibacteriaceae > Microlunatus. The sequence goes on along the minus strand of JBKPML010000093.1, from coordinate 4,521 downwards.
AGCCGACTGGCTCCCCCGTCGAGCTCTACCTTCTTGACTGTCCCGACCCGATACAGAGCAAAGGTGCTGGGCCCGCTGATGGCTCGTCCTGGCTCAATCGATAGGCGTGGCACAGCCACCCCCAGTGCGTCGCACTCCTGCCGGATGATCTCTCGGAGGGCCGTCGCCAACTCACCCGGTGTGGCAGGCGTGTCAGCGCTCGTGTAGGCAATGCCAAACCCGCCGCCGAGATCGAGCTCGGGAAGCTCTCTGCCGTTCTGTACGCAGAAATCGGCGTGCAGTCGCAGCGTCCGCCGCGCGGCCACCTCGAAGCCGTCAGCGTCGAAGATCTGGGAACCGATGTGGGAATGTATGCCCATCAACTCCAGGTGATCATCGTCGAAACAAGCCTGTAGCGCCTCCGCCGCGGCGCCGCCGGCGATCGAGAAGCCAAATTTCTGATCTTCATGGGCAGTGGCGATGTATTCGTGCGTGTGTGCCTCGACGCCTGTGGTCACCCGCACCAAGATTCGAGGTCGAATACCAAGTTCTGCGCTCAGCTTGCTCAGTCGTTCGATCTCGTCAAATGAGTCCACGATGATTCGTCCGACGCGTGCCTCCAGCGCCTGCCTCAGTTCCTCGGAACTCTTGTTGTTTCCGTGCAGACCGATCCGACCTGGCTCCACTCCGGCCCGCAGCACGACTGCAAGCTCACCGCCGGTGCAAACGTCGATTCCCAAGCCTTCTTCGACGACCCAGCGTGCGACCGCGGCACACAAAAAAGACTTGCCCGCGTAGTAGACGTCCCAGCCGTCAAACGCGGAGGCGAAAGCCCGCGCCCGGGTCCGCAGGTCCGACTCATCCACAACATAGGCAGGGGTGCCGATTTCATCGGCGATGCGGCTGACTCCAACCCCGGCAACGACGAGTTGCCCATTGGCATCCTTGCGAACTCCAGCGCTCCACAGCCGAGGCAGCAGCCGGTTTACGTCATCAGGGATAGAAAGCCAGCCTGGTGCGCGAGCTGCGAAAGCGTCGGCGTGGATCGAGCCCGCCACGTGCATGTGCGTCAACGCTCCTCCTTAACTCGCGCTGCTGCTAGTCGGCCGAAGAAAAGATGCCAGCATGCCGGCTTGCCGGCCGAATTTTTCAGCCGATGGGACGCCTTCCTCCCCGCTCAGCCTGGCAAGTCCACGAAAATAGGACCCCTCACCGCAGGCCAAGCGTGCAATCGCGGCGTGTCCGGGATCCTGGTGGGATCCAGCGTCCGATTTCCTTGGAATCGACCCTGGTACATTGCTCTACGGTCCGGCGCTGGCCGCGTGGCTCGCCCTTGATCTGGCTAGCCCCCGTAGCTCAGGGGATAGAGCACCGCCCTCCGGAGGCGGGAGCGCGAGTTCGAATCTCGCCGGGGGCGCTGGCGTTTTACCTAGTCAGCGCCTATTTTGTGTCGCGTCTCAACTCCACCACCTCCCCCGCGGTACACACTGGGTACACATCCGCGAGCGCCGACGACCTCGCGGCGTCCATTGCATCGGCCACAATGTCCAGCCGATCGCCGAACAGATGGCCGTACTGATCGAGCGTCATCACCGCGCTCTTGTGGCCGAGCATCTGCTGAACCACCTTCACATCAGCACCTGAGGCGATGGCCAAGCTCGCAGCCGTGTGCCGTAGCTCGTGCGGGTGAAAGCCAGGGATACCGATTGCATTCGCGGCCTCGATCAGCGCACCCCGCCTGAACGTACCTGTGCGCATTACGGCACCGCGCTCACCAGTGAAGACAAGATCGTCAACCGACTTGCCTTCAAGGTGCCGGGCTAGGTCCTCGACTAGGAAGCGAGGCAGTGGAACCTCGCGCCGCTCGTGTCCCTTAGTCGGCCCGGCCGTCATGACACCCTTGACCGGAGTCACCGATTCAGCCACGAGCACACGACGCCGCAGGAAATCGACACGGTGCACGCGGAGCGCAGCCATCTCGCCCCACCTCAGGCCCGTGTAAGCAAGGAAGAGCACCATGAGCCGGTAATCCTCACCGCAAGCCTCAGCCAGCTCGTGCACCTGACGGTGTGTCAGGAACCGCCGCTCGGACTCTCGCACCCTTGGCAGGCTCACCCCGGCGGCAGGATTGACCGCTAGCCGGCCATCCTTGACCGCGTACGCCAGCACCATGCTCAGCACCCTGTACGTCTTGCGGACGCTGGCAGGGGCCAAATCAAGCCCAGTGACCCACCGTTGCACCTGAGCATGTGTCACATCAGCAAGACGCACCTTTCCCCACCGCGGACGCACATGCTTGCTAAGAATGCCCTCGTAACGCTCTCGGGTTGTGGGGGCTAGGTCGGCCTGCGCCGCTAGCCAGTCGTCAGCCCAATCGGCCACGGTGAGGCTTGCCCGCCGCACATCCACGAATGAGCCGCGCTGTTTGCTTGACTCGACCTCGACCAGGAACCGCTCGGCGTCGATCTTGCGTGTGAACGTCTTGGTGCGCTGCTGACCGTCAGGGGTGCGGTAGCGGGCATACCGACGCGCCCGGCCGTCGCGTATCCGCTTCTCGATACTTGCCATCAGACGCTCGTTTCAGCCCGCTTGCGGGCACGGTAGGCGCGCACACGGGCATTGGTCGCGCAGCGGGGAGAGCAGTAGGTGACGCCGGTTGATCGGGAAAAGTGGGTGGAACCACCGACCTGCCGGGCGAAGACTGTTCCGCAGTTGGGGCAGGTGAGGTAGTCGACCTCATCGGCAAGATCGTTCACGATTTGCAGAACCCCAACCTCGAGGAAGGTGGCGCCATGGTCGCCGACCTCGTGACCACTATCCGTGTAGACCTGAACCCTCGCGTGGAAGACCCGCAGCGCTTGGTTGGCGTGGTAGCCGAACCAGCGCCAGGCATCCTCTTCGGTCTTGACGAGGTGACTTTGTCCCGGCTTTACAACAATGGCCTCTTGCCAGACAGGGGCTAGATAGTCGCCGCGCCGGTAAGCCACCGCATGCCTGCCCAGGATGTCAAGGATTCGAAGTCTGAAGGCGACCTCATCGAGGTGTAAGCCCACCCTCGGCCAGCGATCAGCTGTGGCTCGGAGTACCTACGGTTCCTGTTGTAAGCGAAAAGGGCCCGCGCCTCCTTGGGCTCCGGAAAAAGATCACGATCCTCGAAGACCCAGGGCACCCCCCCCCCGACGCTCCGCACGAAGTCCAGCAACGCTTGGGGATTTTCGAGATCCACCTGGCGCGCATGACGTCCACGTCGGCATCGCGCTGCTGACCGACGACGAAGAACCGGGCGGTGACAGGTGACAGATTTGACCCTAAATCGCCAGTATCGGCGTACACGCGCGCGCGCATCGCAAGAAATGCGAGATACACCCCAAACCTGTCACCTGTCACCAGTTCAGGCGGGCGGGGTTTTTGATGCAGCGACTCATCACCGGCCGGCGGTATCTCGCAGGTCTACAGAAGCATGCACGGCATCAATGATCGCGTGTCTGCGCGCGCGTGCGGTCGCAGCGGGCTTGCGCCGGAGTAGGGGGCGCGAGCTGGAAATGCCAGCTCGCGCCCTCTGGGACAACTCGTTATGCGGTTAGCGCCCCGCAGATAGCGGCCTCGACGTCTTCGCCACTCTCGCGATTGCCGTGCTCGACCAGGACGTCCCCGAACTCGAGCAGTGGACTCCCGTTTTCTTCGAATCCAAACACGACTCCGGTGAAGATCACCTGACCCGCATCTGAAGCGATCAATCCGGGAACGTGGCCGATTAGTCCGACGGACTTGGCTGTGAAGGTCGAGCCGACCTGGGCGCCCGCGCCGTAGTCGATGATTGTCGCCGCGAACGGGAAGGAGAAGGAATTACCCGTCTCTGGTGCACTGAACGTGACCGTCCCACCCCCAGAAGGGTCGATCTCCCGAACGAGCAAGCCCTCTTTGTTGTAGACGAGGGTCACGTTCAGCGTGGCCTCCGCCGAGATCACGACGGTTGTGCCGCAGGCGTCGGTCCAGAAGTCCGACTCAAAGGTGTCGTCGATGTTAATCGTGAGATGCGTGGCCGGTTGAGCATTGGCGGGCGCGGCCACCGTCAGTCCGAGCACCGCGATAAGCGCGACGACCGCCGCGCGTGCGACAAGCAATTTCCGTGTCCGAGCGGCAGCCAGTGGCGCCATCTCTCCCCCTTTTCCTGAGTACATGTGCCAAATCGGAGCCACGTCGTGGTCTGAGGCTACTCGCGCGAACCCGGGCTGTATACAGATCGGGCGCCCCGCACCGGGACGGCCTGGGCGACAGGGAGGTCGTAGCTACGCCTTCTCGCCATGGCGGCCAGCAAGGGTCTCGACATCGCCGAGATCATCGCGCTGTACGAGGCTGGCCACAGTCTTATGACCTCAAGCCGGTTTTTTACGCCGGGCTCGTGATGACTGGCGCACTGAGGTCTCTCTCCCCCGCGCGACCCCCTACCCCCTGCGGCCGGTTTCTTCTGCACGAAACAGGCGCGACCCGCGCACGGTGCTCTTTTATACACGGGAGATCCGGGGGATGTCTGATCTTGGT
>JBKPML010000092.1:0-3529 GCA_046732135.1 Actinomycetota bacterium | reverse complement strand
CACCTGAGCGATGCCAACCAAAGAGATGGCCAACAGCTTCGATTCCGCCGCCGGGAGTCCCGTGTCCTCGCTGATCACTATCGCGATGGCGTCGGCGACCTCATTGTTGACCCGCCACAGCCGTTCCTGGACCGCGCGCTCAGCAGTAAGGTCCGACTCGAAGACAAGGCGGAACTCGCCGCTCGCGGACGAGACAAACTCGTAGAACGCGCCCATGGTGGCGACCACGCGATCGGCATTGTGCTCGGTCGATGCCAGTGCGTCCTGGACGACCTCGACCAGCCGTTCGCAACTGCTGTCGAGTAGGGCCAGGTAGAGGTCGAGCTTCGAAGAGAAGTGTTGATAAAGGACCGGCTTCGAGACGCCCGCCGCTTCGGCAATGTCGTCCATAGCGGCGGCGTGGTAGCCCTTGGTCGTGAAGACGTCGTTTGCGGCGTCCAGCAGCTGGGCTCGGCGCTGGCCGCGAGGCAGTCGAACCGCCCGGCTGCTCGGGCCAGCTTTGTCGGCCGTAGTGGACACGCCCTTACCCTAGCGGCAGCTATTTGGTGGCTCAGTGATCCTCGAGCTCTAGCTGCGTTGGTACCCGATGGTTCTACTGCGGTAGAGGCGGTCGTTGTTCGATCAAGAGATCGGCAGCCAGGTCCCCTTGAGTGGCAACCCGCTTCAACACCTGTTCGGGACTGAAACGGAGGTCATCCGGGCCCTTGACCGCACCGACCTCGTCCCAGGTGACAGGTGTCGCCACCGCCTGCTGGGCCCGCCCGCGCATCGAGTAGGGCGCGATGGTGTTGCGGGCGGCGAGGTCCTGGTTGTAGTCCACATAGATTCGGCCGGCGCGTTGGGCAATCCCCATGGTGGACACGAAGAAGTCAGGGTGGGCCCGATGGAGTGACACGTTCAGCTCCTTGACGTACGACCAGATGTCTCGGCTGCGGCATGGTTGGACCGCCGCGTAGATCTGCATTCCTTTGCTGCCTGACGTTTGGGGAACCGGAATCATGCCGTCCTCAGCCAGTCGTGCGGCGACGATCAATGCGGCTCGCGCCGTATCGACGATCGTCATGCCCTGGCCAGGATCCAAGTCGACGACTACCCGATCCGCGAGGGGTTCGCCGGTGCGAGGTTGGTCCTCGGGGAGGTCGATGACCCCGTTGGCATCCGGCTCGGCACTGCTGACCAGCCATTGCGGGACGTGAATTTCGAGGGCGGCAAGGTTCGCCAGCCAGACGATCGTCGCCTCATCCTCGGCAACCAGGTAATTGATAATCCCGTCGCTGGTACCGATGCGAACCGTGCGCACCCAGTCGGGGGTACCCATGGGCGCGTTCTTCTCGTAAAAACTGGGGGCATCGACCCCATCCGGAAACCGGACTCGGGTGATCACCCGGTCGTAGATGTGCGGCAGCAGGATGGGGGCAATATGGAGGTAGTAATTGATCACCTCGGCCTTGGTGTAGCCGGTGAGGGGATAGAGCACCTTGTCCAGATTCGACAGACTCAGGTCTCGATCGCCGACGCGGGTACGGATCTCGGCTGGCGGCACGCATCGATTCTTGCCTACGAAGGATGGGGTCCGAATCCCGGAATACGGCAAGAAGTAGTGATGTTGGTGAGGAGGATCCGCAGAACGTGCCGGGAATAGCCGAATCCCGATGCTGCGCGTACGTGAAAACGGACAACTGGAGGAGATGTGGCGCTGCCAGCGCTGGTGGAGCCGGCTGAGAGCCTGACCATCGACGAGGTACGTCGATACAGCCGACACCTGATCATTCCCGACGTGGGGATGGACGGGCAGAAGCGGCTGAAGAATGCCAAGGTGCTAGTCATCGGCGCCGGCGGCCTGGGCAGCCCCGCGTTGCTCTATCTTGCCGCGGCGGGTGTCGGAACGTTGGGCATCGTTGATTTCGACACAGTCGACGAGTCGAATCTGCAGCGCCAGATCATCCATGGACAATCCGACATCGGTAAGTCGAAAGCCGAGTCCGCCAAGGAGTCCATCGCCGAAACCAACCCGTTCGTGGAGGTCGTCGTCCATGACACGCGGCTAGACAACGACAACGTGATGGAGATCTTTAGCCAGTACGACCTGATCATCGACGGAACGGACAACTTCGCCACCCGCTACATGGTCAACGACGCCTGCGTGCTGTTGGGCAAGCCGTACGTGTGGGGCTCGATCTATCGGTTCGACGGCCAAGTGAGCGTGTTCTGGGCCGAGCAAGGGCCGTGCTACCGGTGCCTCTATCCGGAGCCGCCGCCGCCCGGAATGGTGCCCAGCTGCGCTGAAGGCGGCGTACTGGGTGTGTTGTGCGCCTCGATCGGGGCGACCCAGGTCACCGAGGCCATCAAGCTGCTCACCGGCATCGGTGAGCCGCTGCTTGGCCGGCTGCAGATCTATGACGCGCTGGAGATGAACTGGCGGCAGTTGAAGCTGCGCAAGGATCCGAACTGCGCGGTGTGCGGCGAAAACCCGACGGTAACCGAGCTGATCGACTACGACGATTTCTGTGGTGCGATCACCGACGAAGCGGCGGAGGCAGTCGCCGGGCACACTGTGGGCGTTAAGCAGCTCGAGGAGTGGCTCGCCGCTCGAGAGTCCGGCGATCGAGACTTCCTGCTGGTCGATGTGCGGGAAAAAGTGGAACGCGACATCAACGAGATTCCCGGCTCGATACTGATTCCCAAGGGTGACTTTCAGACCGGCGAGGCATTGACCCAGCTGCCTCAGGACAAGCAGGTCGTTCTGTATTGCAAGACCGGTGTGCGGTCGGCCGAGGTGCTGGCAATGGTGCACGGCGCCGGGCTGGCTGACGCCGTGCATGTCGGCGGCGGCGTCAGTGCCTGGGTCAACCAGATCGATCCGTCTCAGCCCGCGTACTGATTGCCCGCTGGAACCACTCCAATTTCCAAGCCGGTCGGCGAGCGGTTCGGCCGCTTTACCCGGGAATCTGGCACTTCACCTATGAAGTTACATAGGTGAAGTGCCAGTTTCCCACGTAAACGTGGGAAACCGACAACCGCGGCAAGGCAGCGAAGAGCCCCCGTACGGACATCTCGTACGGGGGCTCTTTGGTGGGCTCAGATCGCGTGGACCTGGTCGGCCTGCGGACCCTTCGGGCCCTGGGTGGTCTGGAACTCCACCCGCTGGCCCTCATCGAGAGTCCGGAATCCGGTCGACTCGATTGCGCTGTAGTGGACGAAAACGTCCGGACCGCCGTCGTCTACGGCAATGAAGCCGTAGCCCTTCTCGGCGTTGAACCACTTGACGGTTCCCTGCGCCATGAAACATCTCTCCTAGCGTCTTCACCGAGGCCGCACCTCACGACCTCGACTGCTGTTTGGACGCCAGGGTCCCGACGCCCACGCAATAGTCCTCGGGGCGTAGCACTAACCACGACACAGACCACTTGCAACAGCAGCCATAGCCTGTCATAAGTCCTCGGCGATTGTGAACACACCCCGTCATGTGTCCGAACCTCAAATTTTCTGGCTAACTGGGCGCTGCTCAGGCCGGACGATAACGAGCCAA
>JBKPML010000091.1:0-6911 GCA_046732135.1 Actinomycetota bacterium | reverse complement strand
CGAGTGTCAACGGCTCCACGACTCGGCGGCTGAACAGCCAGGACGGCGGCCACAACCGCAGCGTTTCGGCGAGCACGGCCGTGGTCACTGGGAGGCTCGTCGACGCGACTGTCACCTGCGGATTCTTCGCAGGCCGGCCGTCCGCCGGGGCGTCCCATTCTGCCTCGAGCTTGGTGCGCACCGCCGGTTCTTGGTCGATCGCCGCGAGCGCCCAGGTGAGTGCCATGGCCGTTGTTTCGTGTCCGGCCAGCAGCAAGGTCATCACCTGGTCGCGGATCTCAAGATCAGCGAACCCTGACTGGCTGACCAGTAGGTCCAGCACAGTAGGTTCGTCGGCCAGATCATCCCTAGGTCGCCGCATCAGTGCGTCGACGAGGTTCTCGAGTTCGGTCGTGGCGCGACGTACCCGTCGGGCGGCGGGCAACGGCGAATGGAGCAGTACGACACCACCGGGCGCCATTGCCAGCCGGAAGCCTGCGAGCATGTCCGCCAGCGCCCGTGTCACCTGCGGCGTTGAGCCGCGGAGGTCCGAGCCGAACAGGGTCGTCCCGACCCCATCGAGGGTTACGCCCGACATTTCCTTGACGAGGTCGATCGCGCCGCCGTCGGACCACCGGTCGGCTGCGCGGCGGGCGGCGGCCGCGAAGGATTTCGAGTAGCCGTAGACCCGTTGTGGGTGGAATGCCGGCTGAAGCGTGCGTCGCTGGCGCAGATGCGCGTCGCCCTCGCTGGTGAGCAGGCCGTCGCCGAGCAGCAGCCTCGCGCGCACGAGCCCGCGGCCCTTCCGCGTACGTCGGGCATGTACGGTCAACAGTTCCCAGACCTGAGCGGGGTCGTCCACCAGTAGTACGCGTTCCGGTCCGATCCGGAGCGGGGCCGCGCTCGCACGATTGGCCACCAGCAGGTCCAGGAAGTCGATCGGTGAGCGCCGGAAGGCCCGGAGCAGGGCGAGGTTGACCCTCGCCGATCGTCCTAATCGGGTTTGCCGACGGGCCACCGCGACGCTGCTGTAGTCGGTGACCATATGTCAAGCATGCCGGTGCGCCTTCGCCTCGCCGAAGAATCCGGGGAAATCCGGGAAGAGGCGAAGGAACGCCTGGCCGAAGTCGTTGAGGCGAATCCCTCCGTCATCCCGGGAGACCATCGACTCGTAGAAATGCTCCATGCTCACGAACGGGTATTCCCTGGCCTGGATGCCGACAAATCCCGCCGCACGCATTCCCTCGATCGTCTCGCTCAGGGTCGGAACTCGGCACGCCCACAGTTCGTCGAAGGCTGTCACGGAGAGACGCTGTGTTTCGTTGAGAGGATCCTCCCGCCGGAAGATGTCCTTGACGTAAACCGTGCCACCGGGCCGGAGGACTCGCGCCGACTCCCGGTAGAGGGAGTTCCGGTCGGCTGCATAACAGGTCACCTCGAGATAGAGGGCCACATCGAAAGAGTCCTCGCGGAACGGGAGCTGGTGAAAGTCGGCAACGTGCACTCGTATCCTCTCAGCGAGTCCGGCCTCGGCTATCAACTCGCGAGCAAGCCTCGCCTGGACCTCGGAGATCGTCACCCCGTCGATGACAACTTCAGGGACGGCTCGAGCGATAGTCATCGCCGGACCCCCAACCCCGCATCCGGCATCGAGAACGCGATCCCCCCGCGTTACACCAGCCAGTTCTGCGAGATACCGCGTCGAAGCCTCTGGCGTGGTGGCTGCTTCGGCCGACCTCTTGACCAGTCCGCCCTGTAACGTCGTGCCGGCCGCTTGGACCATGACGGGAGTCCAGCGGTCGTAGAACCGACGAGCCTCACCCCGCCAATGAGACAACCGGGTTACGCCATACCGTTGATGCCTGAATCTTTGAGGGCCCGCAACGCGTCCTGGAAGCTCATGTTGGCGATGTCCTTCAAAAGCCCAAGGAGCTTCTCAAGCTCCTCATCGCCTAGTTCCGGCAGTACCTCACGGACGGCGGCCTCTCTGGTGTCCCCGTCCAGCAAGCGAAGGGCGAAGTCCATGTCGTGCTGTGCCTTCTCCACCAGCGGTTCCGGAATGTCGCTCAGCAACCCGTATCCCATTGGCTCCGTAGTCATTGGTGTCATCTCCCTTCTTGGCCTAGCCGCGGTCGCGACTGCTTGGGTCCAGCTGGCCCTGATTCTGCCATCCGTCGTGCAAAGGTGGTGAGCAAATTGCCCCGGAGGGACCCGAGCAATCCCTCCAGCGCCGCTTGGCGGTCCGTCAACCAGGGTTCAGCAGCCGTCAGCTCCATGGCCTTGGCGGCCCGAGCCGATCGTTCATGGAACAAGAGGGTTGTGTCGATCCGTTCCTGAATTTTTCCTTGCTTCTCGTTCCACGCGCTTGTTAGTTCCCGCCATAGATCATCTGCTCCCGATTCCCCGAGGACATCAGTGGTCCAGGTCCGTTGGCCCATACGACGGTCGCGGTCGAGGTCGGTCAAGTCGTTGAAGAGTTGAGAGCTGGCCGTCGTGCTGAACACGAATTCCTCCAGCTGATCGCAGAGCTGCCATCTGTCGGCACGGTCGAGAAGAGCGGCCGAGGGGATGATCAGTGGCCTGGACTGTGCCAGAAGCCGCTCAAAGGTCGAACGGGAGATCGGCGCATCGGTCGTTCGAACCTCTACGGCATCCAGAAGTGACTCTGCGTAGGCGTTCATAACCTGCACATAAAATCGCCAGAATTTGGCGGAGGTTCCCACGACCGAGGCCAGCAGGCGGCTACACAGGGCCAGAAGAGCTTCGGCCACGGCAATGAGCATGGGCTCCTCATAGCCCGAGTCGAGCCAATCGTCCTGGGCTCGGGCGTGGAGATAGCCCAGGGCGCTTACCCCGAGGAGGTCCAACAACTCCTCTTTCGGGATCTCGATCCCCTCGTCGTTCAGGCGCCGGGCCACCCAGACCGGCAGCTCGAACACCGGATGTCCAAGGGGACCGAAGTACTGCACGGGCTCGGGGGAGAGAAGACCGCGTTCCTGGACAAGTCTGTCGAACGCCCTCCTGACGCCTGGCAGCATCGTTGCCCGTGCTTCCAGGAGGTGCCGATCGACATGTAACTTGACTTCGTGGCGGTCGAGCACACAGCTCACCGTACCGGTGACGGAGGTGCAGGGCCTGCTCCGGGGCGTCCCCAAGGAGTCGCATCGGTTGGGAGTGATCCGCTGGCGGGCTTCGTGCCGGATTTGCTGGCGCGGCGCATCACTGACCGCTCGGAGCCCATCCAGGGCTGCATCAGCGAACCTTGCGAGCTCGCGGTTCTGGGACTCGACATCTCCGAGTCCACCTCGATTATCGAGGACGTTGTCAAGTGGAGCCCCGACGGGTCGGAGCACATCGCACGTGCGCTGAACACCGTTTTCACGCTGCTCTCGGAGGTGATCACTGAGCACGGTGGCTCGGTGACCACCCTGGCGGGGGACGAGGTTGTAGCAGTCTGGCCCACGGCAGAGATGGGTGGAGCGGCCGAGTCCGTCTTGTGGGCTGCCCGCGCCGCAGTGGTTATCCAGGAGAAGGCAAGCCATCTCGCATCCGTCGGCGGTTACCCGATCCGCCTGCGAGCCGGAATCGGTGTCGGCCCAGCCTGGCTGCTTGACATCGGGAGCGACCACGGGCAGCGCGTCTTCGTTCCCGTGGGACCCGCTATTCAGGAGATGGCTTCTGCGCAAAAGGCTGTGGGGGCATCAGAGACCGGCATCAGCGAGGCCGTACGTTTGCTGCTCGGGACCGCGGCCAGGACCGAAGCGGCGAGCGGACGGTCAGCCACGGGCCGGCTCACTGCTGTGGCCGGCCCGCACGGTCCATTACCTGCCCCTAATCAAGCTAGGCCTCGAGTGTCGTCAGAGCCGGCAGCCAGATATGTGCCGGACCTTGTCCTCCAGCGGATCCGTTCGGGACACGGTGAACTCCGTTCTGAGTTCGCGCCGATAACGGCGATGTTCGTCACATTCCGCACCGCGCGTTGGGACGAGGATGCGACTGTGCTGCTCAGCGAGGCGGCGCTCCAAGTGCTCGACGTCTTGAACAGTTACGCAGGGACGCTCATCAGCGCTCGCCAGGATACGGACAGTCTTACGTTCGTTGCGGGCTTCGGACTGCCTCCTGTTGTTCGGGAACGGGAAGCTGTGCGCGCCAATCTAGCCGCACTCGAGATCAACAGGGAGATGCAGGAGTTCGTCGAACACGGAATCGGGGTCGCCACTGGCCATGCCCTCTGCGGCGTTTTCGGCAGCTCCGTCTATCGGCAGTACACGATGGTCGGGCCCGCGGTGAACCTCGCGGCGCGGTTAATGCAGCGTGCTCAGAACGAGGTTCTCTGCGATCAGGTCAGCCAGCATCTCAGCCAGGACCGACTGCGGTTCTCGGCTCGTGGCCGGATGGAGGTGAAGGGCTTTGCAGGACCGGTAGAGGTCTACCGGCTCGAATGGCATGAAGCGGATCCCGGCCTGCCGACCTTGCGGCGGCTTGCGGGTGACTCAAAGAATCTAGTAACCAGGGGCCGCGACCGGGAGCGAGAGGAGTTGGCGGGCCGGCTCGTGGCTCTGAGCCTCGGAACCTCCACCGCCGTGATCGTCGAAGGCGAGCCAGGGGTGGGAAAGACGCACCTCGCCGTGGATCTTTTACGAGCAAGCGAGGGTTATGGCAGCATCAGCGTTCTCGTGGGCGGGGGTGATGATGTCGATCCGCGTCCATATCACGCGTGGAAACGTGTGCTTGCCAGGGCATTAGGTCTCACCGCCGTGCGAGATCCGACCAAACGTGCGCTGCTCGTCAGGGAGCGGCTTTCGAGGTCGTCGGAGTTCGAGCAGTGGGCCCCGCTACTCAACGAAATTCTCGATCTGAGACTCGACGATTCGGCGCTGCGGGACATGGCAGGTCGTGCGCGGCGAGAGAACACCGTGCGTCTGCTCGTCGAGCTTTTGGCGGACGCCGCCAGCAGAACGCCACTGTTGCTTGTCCTCGACGATTGCCAATGGATGGATTCGGCGTCCTGGGAATTGCTGAGGGCGGTGCACCGGAGCGTCCAACCCGTGATGATCGTGCTGCTCACCCGTCCGATGCCCGAGCCGCCTCCGCCAACGAGCGCTGACAGCAGCGGGGACGCTATGCCGCCAAGCTCCGACGAAGGCGCTACTTACACCGCAAGAAGGGTCAGAACTTACCTACGTGAGCGCGGTGCCGTACTCCTTCAACTCCTGCCGTTGCCACCGGACGTAACCGAGCAGATCGCGCGGGACTTTCTGGGCGTGGATTCGCTGGACGAACCCGTCCGATCGCTCTTTCGAGGCAAGGTGGATGGCAGCCCGCTCTTCACGGTCGAACTTGCGTTTCAGCTCCGCACGGATGAGCTCATCTCTGTGATAGGAACAAGTGAACGGGTGCAGGCCCGCCTTACGATACCCGCCGCCGAGCTTGATCGACTTCGGCTTCCGGTCCGGGTGGAGGAGGTTTTCCGAGCTCGGCTGAGTGGTCTCTCGGAGCGAGAACGGACAGTGATCAGGGCTGCAAGCGTGGTCGGGACAAGCTTCGATGAGAAGCGGATCCTGGCCGCCGACCCCCTTGTCGATCCCAGCTCGGTTACCGATGACCTTCAGGATCTCGAGCGGCAAAAGGTGGTCGAGGTACGTCCGGATGGCTGGCGGTTTGCGCACACCTTGATACGTGACTTGGCTCGGCAGTCGTTGCTGCCCTCCGATCTCAGGCAGCGACATCGGGCACTTGGCGAGTGGTACGAGGCACATGAGATGCAGCCAGAGGCCTATGCGATCATCGCTCGACATTGGGCCGCAGCTGGTGAGCCGGCGCGAGAGATCGAGTACCTGGAGGCGGCTGCGACCAGTGCCCTGGCGAAAGGTGCCGAGGAGGAGGCGGCATCCCTGATAGAGACTGCTCTGGCGGTCGACGCAAGTCAGGCGCATTCACTCGCATCAGTGTCTGACGGGAGAAGGGCCTTCTGGTACAGCCAGCTGGGCGAAGCTCTGGCCGATCAGAACCGGCTGGACAACGCCATTCGCCACTTCGGGACGGCCCTTCGGTTACTGGGCCGGCGCGTGCCGAAAACGGGACTTGGCTGGCTGGCCTACCTCATCTGGGAGACGGCAATTCAGGTCTTGCACCTGCTGCCGGTCCTCGGCCCCCGGCTAATGAACCGGGGCGACACCAAGGTCCTGAGTCAGGCGGCGTGGACTTCATCGAAGCTCGCGCAGACCTACTACTTCAAAGCCCAGACTGTGGCGTCGATGGCCACCGACCTGGCGTCGATCAATTTGGCAGAGAAGGCCGGCGACCGGGGCCTCGCTGGCCTTGCCTACAGCGGACTGGCCTATCTGGTCGGAACGATTCGCCTCCACCGCCTTGCCAACCGATACCTCCTCCTCGCACGCGAAAAGATCGTGGCGGAACCTTCAGGAACCGAGAGCCGCCTCACTCTAGAGGTGCTGCCCGACCTGGCATGGGAACACGGCCTCACGGCCACCGTCTCGGAGGCGGTGTATCTCCGCACGATGAACCGGGCTGTAAGCGTGACTTCGATGCTGGACGAGGCAGTGCAGCAGTTTCGGGAGTTCGGGCAGAATCAGGCTCTTGAGATCACACTGGCCGTCCGAGGGTTCTTCCACCAGGCGGATGGCAGGCTGCGCTCCGCGCGGGCCGATTTTGAGGAGCTGCTTGTCTCGGCGCGCCGGCGCGGTAACGCCGACCATGTCCTCTGGGGAATGACTCTGCTGATTCCGCTACTCATGAGCCTGGACCGGACAGTTGAGGCGGTGCCTCTAGACGGTGAGGCTGTTCAGCTGTTCGAGGCGAAGGACAGGCTGAACGGACCCAATTTCCATGGCAGCCACGTTCAGGCGCTCGAGGCACAGGGGCTCACCAAAGAAGCGCTCTCGTACGCCCGACAATCGCTGAAGACCTTT
>JBKPML010000090.1:0-34762 GCA_046732135.1 Actinomycetota bacterium | reverse complement strand
CCGACAGGTGAGCGAGGAAGACCGGACCGGTGGGTGGACAAGTGTTCGAGTGTGATCTCCGTACCATCCCGGCTCGGCACCGAAGTTGCGGCCGGCAGCAAGTCCCGGAGCCGGGTAGACAACATCACCTCGCCACGAACGACCGCGATCGCCAACAGCAGGCCCGTGAACACTTTGGTGATGGATCCGATTTCCCAGAGGGTCTTCTCGGTCGGCGCTGCGCCTCGGGGAAGGTGGGTGTGACCCACAGTAGTGACGGCGTCAACCGAGCGGGTGGAGTCGACGGCGCCTACGACCAATCCGGGGTGCCGCCGCGCGTTCTTTTCGGCTGTGGCGGCAACCAGGCGCTCCAGGTCGGGACTGGTCGCCATGGACTGATTTTTAATAGCCGCTGATTGTCGAGCCGCCGATGCCAAGCGCTACGACGAAGATCACCCAGAGCAAACCCAGTACTGACAGAATCGTGCCGATGATGCCCAGAATCCGCCCCAGGCTCACGTTCTGTCGATTGTTATAGACACCCGGTGCGGCGTCGATCTCTTTCAGCGCTCGACCGCCCTGAACGATGGCCAGCGGCCCGAGGATCAGGCCAATGCCGCAGAAAACGATGCTAAGAATTCCCATGACTAGTACGGGCGTCCCCTTGGGATGCGGCTGACCCCCGCCGACTGGACCAGGTTGCACGTAGCCCTGTTGCGGGTAGCCCTGCGGCGGATAACCCTGCTGCGGATAACCCTCCTGCGGCGGGTAGCCCTGCTGCGGATAACCCTCCTGCGGATAACCCTCCTGCGGCGGGTAACCCTGCTGCGGATAACCCTCCTGCGGATAACCCTCCTGCGGCGGGTAGCCCTGCGGCGGGTAGCCCTGCTGCGGCGGGTAGCCCTGCGGCGGGTAGCCCTGCTGCGGATGACCCTGGGGCGGGTAGTTCTCCTGCGGGGGGTAGTTCTCCTGCGGAGGGTAGTTCTCCTGCGGGGGGTAGTTCTCCTGGGCTGGTTCGTTTTCCTTTTGAGGGTAGCTATCTTCCGGACGTTGACCCTGCGACATATCTCGCTCGTCTGGCTGATCGCCCGAATTAGGGGGATAGTTGCTGCTCACAGAATCCACTATTGCAAGCATCACGACTTCGTGCACCTCCACCGGATCCTTGGCACAGTGACAGGCGCTTTGGGCGCCCTAGCACTCCGCTCTGCGCAGAGGAGTTAGCCAGCTGGGCCTAGCCATCCCGAGATGGCAAACGCACCCCTACCGCCCCAGAAAACCCCGCCTCAGCCAGCCCAAGACGGCAAACGCACCCCTACAGAAGCTCGAAGCCCGCACCCAGCCATCCCAAGACGCCAAACGCACGACTCGTTGTGGGGCCACAGTGCCCTAACTCTTCAACCAGGAGCTCGAGTCGAGCAGCTGCAGCAGCTCGTGCGCCGCAAGCTCGATGTCCTTGTGTCGCCATTCGGCGGCACGGTAAACGCATGCGATGAGCCCGGTCCGGTGTACCCGGCGGAGGTCGCCGTAGACGAACGCATACCGGGCCTTGGTCTCGTCGTTCGCGCCTTCGGTCAAGCCGAGGTGCCAGGCCGCGTATTCATCCCAGGTGTGCCTCTTCAGAAAGGCATTCTCAGTCTCGGCATTGGGCTGGACATCACCCCAGTCGCTGTCCAGAACGTACTGCTTGTTCTGGATCAGCTCCCGGCATTTGGCAACCGCCGCCGAGTTGACCGCGTATTTGGCCACGCTGCTTGGCGTCCTTTCTTTCAGATCATCTACAAGGCGGAGATCAACGTTTCCTCAGCGAAGCCGAGCCAGTCATAGACGCTCACCAGAAAGGCGCGAGGGTCATCGTCAGGAAGATCATTGAGCGCATCTGCCGCCGCGGCGTCAGTGATACCCAGTCGGGTGGCAACCGCCAACCGAATGCTGGTCAAGGTCCGTAACCATGCATCGGCTTCCTCCGCTGGAATCCGCAGCGGACGGGCGCCTTTCTCAGTCTCCGCGAGCCGCCGCAGCACCGTGGCCGCCTCGCTGATCTTCTTTTCTCGCAACGAGTGTTCAGTGAAGCGACGAAAATCCGACGATGCCGCGGGATCACCGGGATAGGCATTGGGAAACAGCCGCTTCAGTACAGGATCCTGCGGCTCCTCCGGCCGCTCATCCTCGGCGAGTTCGCGCACCAGCTCGTCAAAGGTCTCACCGGGATTAGATGCGGCCGCATACTTCTCCGGCTGACCGTCCGACACGAGTTCGACCAGCTGGTTGATCAAGGACGACAGCAGCTCGACTTCATAACTACTGAGTTCGGTGGTGATCACTCCCCGCCGACGGCTGAACTTCTTCATCGGTGCGCGATCACAGTTCGTCGGCCTTGTCCAACGTCGCCCATAACCCGTACTCCTGCATGGCGGCTACATCGCGCTCCATCTCCTCACGGGTTCCGCTGGAAACGGTTGCCTTGCCTTCGGTATGCACCTGCATCATCAGCTTGTGCGCCTTGCTCTTCGGATATCCGAAGTAAGTCATGAAAACGTGCGTGACGTAGGACATCAGATTGATCGGATCGTCCCACACGATCGTGACCCAGGGCGTCTGCGGAACCGTCAGGTCGAATGGCCGCTCCTCAACTGCCGTGCCACCGGCAGGCACCACTCCGACGCCTTCGGAATCAGCCATGGGCCCATTCTGGCCCTGATCTAGGGTGGCGCGTGTGAGCGGCACTGGTTCGGAATCTGCCCCGCCCGCCTGGGGTCCACGGGAAGTGCCCACCACGGCACTATTAACCGACCACTACGAACTCACCATGCTTCGCGCGGCCCTCGAGGCAGGTACGGCTGACCGGCGCTGTGTCTTCGAGATGTTCGCCCGCCGGCTGCCGGAGGGCAGGCGGTACGGGGTCGTCGCCGGCGTCGGCCGAGCGCTGCGGGCGTTGCGCCAGTTCAGGTTCGACTCCGAAGCGATTTCGTTTCTCTGCGATCGGGGAGTCGTCGATTCGCCGACCGCCGACTGGCTCAGCGACTATCGCTTCGAGGGCGACATCTGGGGCTACCCCGAAGGCGAGATCTACTTTCCCGGTTCACCGATCGTCATCGTGGAGAGTAGCTTCGCTAATGGAGTCGTACTGGAGACGTTGCTGCTCAGCATCTACAACCACGATTCCGCCATCGCCTCTGCGGGCTCGCGAATGACCGCCTCGGCTGGCGATCGGCCATGCCTCGAGATGGGATCGCGGCGCACTCAGGAGTTGGCAGCAGTAGCCGCCGCCCGCGCTGCCTACATCGTGGGTTTCTCGGGCACCTCCAACCTCGAGGCGGGCAGACGCTATGGCGTACCGACCATCGGCACCTCGGCCCACGCGTTCACGCTGCTCCACGAGACCGAGCGCCAAGCATTTCAGGCTCAAATCGCCGCCCTGGGTGAGAACACGACTTTGCTCGTCGACACTTACGACGTATTTGAGGCCGTACGGACCGGCGTCGAGCTCACCGGCGGTCGACTGGGAGCCGTACGGCTGGATTCGGGTGATCTCGGTCTCCTCGCCGCGCAAGTCCGCGAGCTGCTGGATTCGCTCGGCGCGACCAAGACCAGGATCGTGGTCACCAGCGATCTGGACGAGTCTGCCCTTGCGGCGCTGGCCGCCGCTCCCGTCGACGCTTATGGCGTCGGCACAGCGTTGGTGACTGGTAGCGGGCATCCAACCTGCGGGTTTGTCTACAAGTTGGTTGCGCGGGCGGAAGAGGATGGCGCCGGTGCCCCACTAATCCCGGTGGCCAAGAAAAGCGTCGACAAGATCTCCATCGGAGGCCGCAAGCACGCCCTGCGTCGGCTCTCGCCGGATGGCATCGCTGAAGCTGAAGTCGTGGGGATCAGTGTCCACTCAAAACCGGACCAAAATGACCGGGATCTGCTCGCCCATTTCGTTCGCTCGGGAGAGATCATTGGGGATGAGCCGCTCGACGTGGCTCGGGACCGTCATCGCCGGGTGCGCGCCGAGTTGCCCGCGGAAGCGCTGATGATGTCCAGAGGTGAACCTGTGATCGAGACCATCTATGTCAATCCCGACAGCGGAGGCGATCGCACATGAGTAAGGCACTCGTTGTGACAGATGTCCAGCGCGACTTCTGCGAGGGCGGCTCG
Source organism: Actinomycetota bacterium (assembly GCA_046732135.1). GTDB lineage: Bacteria > Actinomycetota > Actinomycetes > Propionibacteriales > Propionibacteriaceae > Microlunatus. The sequence continues at coordinate 30,640 of JBKPML010000090.1, read as the reverse complement.
CTTGCAGTACTCGGCGCGGCATCGGTCGCGCGGAGGATCAACACATTGCTGTACGGCGAACACGACTACGCCGCAATCGTCGCCACTCGCGATCATCACGTCGACCCGGGTTCACACTTCTCTGCGGATCCCGATTTCATCGACTCCTGGCCCCGGCACTGCGAGGCTGGCACGACGGGGGCGGATTTTCACCCCAACCTCACGTTCCGAAACTTCGACGCCGTTTTCGACAAGGGTGAGTACGAAGCTGCGTACTCCGGTTTCGAGGGCCGGACCCCGGAGGGCGAGGACCTGAGCGGCTGGCTCACGGCGCGCGAGATCTCCGAGGTCGACATTTGTGGCATCGCCACCGACTACTGCGTACGGGCTACCGCCCTCGACGCCGTACGGGCCGGATTCGACACCACGCTCTTGGTCGACCTCACAGCAGCCGTGCACCCAGAACAGGTCCCCTATGTGGTGGCCGAGCTGGAAGGCGCAGGCGTTGCAACCCGCAGTGTCGCAATGCAATCGAGCTAATCGGGTCAACAATTTCCGCACTTTTGGCGTATCGCAGAGCGATCCCCGAGCTCTCTTCGTCTGGCACGTGCAACCGCGCGGGTCTGAACGAGGAGTTCCGGGATGTTTGGGCGCAATCAAAGCCGGGTGCAGCGATGAACAGTGTTGCGCTGCTGGCCGGTTCGACATCGACCGCGCTGTTCGTGGGCAGCGCGCTGCCCATGCTCTACAAGGCCGCACGGACCAAGGACCTGGCAAGCTACAGCCTTGGCAACATGCTGTTGGCTAATGTCGGAAATGCCGTCTATGCGGTGTATGTCTTCAGCATGCCGCCGGGCCCCATCTGGGCATTGCACAGCTTCTATCTGGTGAGCAGTGGGCTCATGCTGTTCTGGTACCTGCGCTACGAGCTCACGAAGCGTCGTCGCCACTTCCCCGAAGTTGCTCTTGCACCCGCCGCGGAGCAATCTGCCGAAAGGCGTCCAACACAATGGCATCCAGCTCCCGCTGTGTCACATCCAGCAGCTGCACTCCTAACCAGCCCCGGTGTCCTACATAGGGAGGTCGGAAGAAACGGTCGGGCTCCGTCTCGACCATCTCGTCCTGCACACCCTCCGGCGCCGCACACCAGATGGCCAGCCGGCCATCCTCGTGATGATCATCGAGGAACATCACGAAACACCGTTTACCGGCGATGAAGAATGCAGGGCCGCCATGGCTGAGCCGTTCTGAGGTATCTGGCAACTTCAACGCCGCCGCCCGAACCATTTCCAGAGTTCGCGCCACATCGGCGTTGCTGTACCCGGGCATGGCTCGATTGTGCAACCGGGGTGAGAGCTAGCGCAGCACGACAACCTGCGTCCGCGCCGCAAGGTCATGCAATGCCTGGCGCTTTGGGTTCCACAGCGGAAAGAGTGCGTCGATCACCGTGATCACGGCCAGCAGGCTGAACAGCCCGGGCAGCACCCAGATCGCTGCTCGCACTAGAACGGTTTGCCACGGCAACGCCGCTCGTGACAGGCCTTGATCGACCGGCACCACTCGCAGCCCACACACCAACTTGCCAGGTGTGGCCCCCCGCCAGCGGAGGAAGGCAACGATGTAGATAAGCGCCAATCCGACCGTCACGCCGGTAACAAGCAGCTGGTCTTTTGCTGGCAGCAGGTCGGTAGGAGCCAGCGCTGGCGTCGGCTGCCCAGTCTGCGCTGCTCGGGTGGCTGCGGCAACCGCCCCCGACATGGCCCGGATAAAGCGGAGGTAGACCGGGGCAAGCAAGATCCCGGCAACGCTGGCGAGAATCAGATAGTCGATCAGAATGGCCAGGGCCCGCCACCACCAGCCAGCGAGAGGGACGCCGTCGGCGGTCCGTGCGACAGCTCGTGGCGGGCCGGGTCGATACGGGCCCATCTGAGGCGGTGCTGGATGCGCCCGCGGCCGTGTGTTGCGTGACCACTGCCAGCCGTCCCAATACCGTTCCCGTGCCCCATTGGCCGGATCTGGGTACCAACCACTCGGCGCCGCGTGCCGCCCGGGCGGCACCGGCGGCGAGCCGATGGGGATCTCAGACACGCGCCAATCCTAGATAGGCCTGTCAGGACCTGCCGCTCGTCCGAGGCCCTCGTCCGGCTTGACGCAGACGACGAGCGCCCCCGGCGCGATCTCGGCGGTAAGCGTTCTGCATTCTCCCTCGGCCACGTCGCCATCCAGCTGGTAGGAGTCAGGGTGGCTGAGTCGGACTTGCACCTGCGTCCCCTGCCACTCGTCGACCCGATCGTCCGCGCGCCGCCGAAACGTGAATAGCCGAGCAACCACCCGCACCCAATGAGTGAATCGATTCGGTGAAGCGACGTAGACATCCAATCGCCCGTCGTCGGCCTTTGCCAGCGGCAGCAGCGCGATACCCCCGGTGAGGGTGCCGATGTTGGCGATCACGCAGATCATGGCCCGCCTCCGCCGTGGCCGCCCGCTATCGAGGGCGATCGCCATATCAATAGGCAGCCGACCGAGCGCCTTGGCGGCCGCCAGAAAATAGGCACCGGGGCCGACCACATTCTTCAGGTTCTCATTGGTCTCATCCATGATCATCGCATCCATGCCTGTGCCTGCCATCACCGCGAAGTGCTCACTCGGCCGGTCGTCGACGGTGAGCTTGATCAGGTCAATGACGCGAGTATGCGTCTGCAAGGCGACCTCGATGGCGTCCGGCTCATTCAACGGCAGCTCCAGCGAATGTGCCAGCAGGTTGCCAGTACCGGCCGGCACTACGCCCATCGGAATCCCGCTATTGGCCAGGCCGTCCGCGATGATCCGGACCGTACCGTCACCGCCCGCGGCAATGACGAGGTCCACAGACTCCTCGACCGCCTTGGCGGCCATCGACCGACCCGGGTCTTCGGCGCTCGTCTCCAGCCACATCGGCGGTTCCCACGAGGTGGGATCGAGCCGCCGGTCGACAATGGTGCGGAATTCGTCGGAGACCCTGGTCGGGTTGTAGATCACCGCACATCGGCGCCGCACCGTCTGCTCAGCCACTGAGACTCCTCGTTCCGGAGGCAGCCGGGCGGCTGCGCCCCCTCATCGTGCCAGACGAGCATTGACCCTACGTATGCATGCCGGTGGGACAATTTGCTCGATGGAGAAGATCGGCCGGTATCGGTTGGACCGTCGCCTGGGCGCCGGCTCTTTCGCTACGGTCTGGCTTGGCCATGACGATGATCTGGAGGTGCCGGTCGCGGTCAAGGTGCTTGCCGAGAACTGGGCAGCCAATGACAACGTCCGTAGCCGCTTCCTCGCCGAGGCTCGAATTATGCGACGGATCCGAGATCGCAGAATCGTGCAGGTCTACGACATCGGAACCCTGCCCGATGGCCGGCCGTACTTCGTCATGGACTTCATCGACGGCGGTTCGATGGACGACCTCCGCCAGCAGCTGGTGGATCCCGTCCGCGCTCTGTGGCTGTGTGCCGAAGCCTGCCGAGCGATCGAGGTCCTTCATGAAAACCATGTGATCCACCGAGACGTCACGCCGGGCAACCTGCTACTGGGTCAAGGCCCCAACGGGGTGACCCAGGTCTTGATCGCGGACCTCGGTGTCGCCAAATCGATGGTCGACATCGCGGGGGCCACGTTCACCGCTGGGACCCCGGCTTACATGGCGCCGGAGCAGGCCACGGGGAGAAGTCCGCTCGATCGCCGCGCCGACATCTATTCTTTGACGGCGGTGACCTTCGCGATGCTGACCGGCAGTCCCCCGTTCCCGGTTCGAAATCTCAGCGACATCGTGACGCGCGACCCACTAGCGACGCCGCCGCCTATCGCCGCCCGCATCGGTGCCCCGCCCAAGCTGGACGCCTTGATGGTCTCCGGGCTGGCTTGGGACCCCAACCGGCGGCCATCAACGTCAGCCCTGCTCGCTGACGCTCTGGAAGGTGTTCGAGCGGAGATCCGCCCCAGCATGCGGACCACCGCCAACGCCGCCACGTCCGGGGCCCGAGACCTGCCGGCTGATCACCGAACCGTCGCCCGCGCGCGACCAGCGATGACTCCCTCGTACAGTGCGCCGATCGCAACTTCGACACCGCCGTACGGTTATCCCGCTCCGAACCCGGCCCCAGCGCTGAAAGAACGAACATCCCGTCGACCGGCGTCCTACTACGTCCTGGTGACCCTGTCCGCCGCCGCCATCTTCGTCGTTTCCATGCTCATCACGATCTTGGTCCTTCGCTGAGCGCCGCGAAATCAGCGCGCGAACTCATTACGCAGCGGGCCGATCCGGAGCGAGCTGGCAAAGGCCAACAGCCCAACGGCAGCCATGGCCACGAGAAGGACGCCGAATGTGAGAGCGAGGTTGCCGCTCGGCCTCAGTGCGGCAAAGAGGGTGCCGCTTAGCCCGACGAAGATTCCAGTGCCCAAGGCGTCGAACAGATTGAGTGAGGACGCGTTGCGGCCTTGGACCGAGGCCTCCGACAACGTCATGACGGCCAACGAGCTGCTGGAGATTGACAAACCCATGCCAAGTCCGGCGAACACCCAGCCAAGACCGACCAGACCGAACCACAGCCCGGGCACGATCGCCACGACGGCAACAATGGAAATGCCGGCGGCGACCGACAGGCATCCATAACTGATCAACCGGTCGCGGCGGATTTTCAACCAAGGCCGGGACTGGAGCCACGACCCGGCGGTCCAGCCGATCGTGCCCGCCGTTAGTACAGCTCCGGCAAGCACAAGCGCGATCTGACGCTGCTCGACGAGCATGAGCGGAATGAAGGCCTCGGCACCGAAATAGGCTCCGGGCAGCAAACCGCGAACCAAGATCACGGCCGAAAGTCCGCGGCGCAGTCGTAGGAAGCCGGCGGGCATCAGTTGGGGCAGCCCGACGATCAGCCCCACGACGCCCAAGACCACCAGCCCGAGCGCCAGACCGTCCAGGCGCTGCCCCGCCAACTGGATCAACGCTGCGGCAATCGAAAGCAGACCGGCCGCCCACAGCGGGGCGGGCTTGATCGTTGGATGTGTCGGCGGCCGATCGTACGAGCGCATCGTCGCCAGCAACGCCGGCAGCACCAAAACGGTCCCCAGAGCGACCAGCGGAAGCACGGCGATGAAGACCCAATGCCAACTGAGGGCGGCGGTCAACCAGGCAGCGATCGGTGGGCCAACGAAGGAAGGCAAGACCCACGCCGTCGAAATGTAGGTGAATATCCGCGGCCGCTGCCGAGCTGAATAGACCTGGGCTACGCAGACGAAGATCGCGGTATTGATTACTCCGCTGCCGAGGCCTTGAATCAGCCGACCGGCGACAAGTTGGCCCATGTACTGTGCGGTGGCGGCCACCAGCAGACCGGCTGCGAAGATCACCAGACCGGCGAGCACGGGCCTGGCCGGCCCGATGCGATCGCTAATCCGCCCAGTGACCACCGTTGCGAAGAGCATGCCGATGACAAACAGAGAGAACAGCCAGGCGTAATAGGGGAGGCCATTCAGGTTGCGTGCCGCGACGGGCATTGCGGTGGCGACGGCGATTGTCTCGAAGGCGATCGCGACGACGGTCATACAGATGCCGAACGTCAAGCGGCGCTGAGAGACCTCGGCTGCCGACTTCGGCTGTTGTGCCGTCTCATCGATCGTCACTTGGCCAAGTCCATCACCCGCTCAACGCGGGCCGTTAGATGGGCTTCGGGCTGCGGTCGATGTCTAGACTGGCCGGGTGAGCCAGCAGCTGAGTCCAGGAGCCGAGACAATCGTCGACGAGCGAACCCAGTCACGGCCTGAGTTCCGCGTTGAGGAGGGCGACCATGAGCGCTTCTCCCACTACGTACGCAAGGAGAAGCTGACCGAGGCCATGGTGATGGGTACGCCCGTCGTTGCGCTGTGCGGCAAGGTGTGGGTGCCCAGTCGCGATCCGGAGCGCTTCCCGGTGTGCCCGGAGTGCAAAGAGATCTGGGAGAGCCTCCCTAGCGACGACAATTGATCATCCTGAAGGGCATCGCTTCGACCTGAAGCCGCCGGCGTAGGGCCCGTCGGTTTCCCATGTATACGTGGGAAACCGGCACCTTACCCACGAAACTTGATAGGTAAAGTGCCAGATTCCCGGGTAAAGCTGATAAGTCAGTGGCAATTAGCCACTCGTCCTCAGCACGGCGGCGCGCGGCCGCGAACGCTCGCAGCTAGTCTTCAGCCATGGAGGAGGCCGAGCCGGCGCACCGGACGTTGGTCCTGGTCCGCCACGCGAAATCCTCCTGGGACCTCGATGTCGACGATCATGAACGCCCGCTGTCCGGGCGTGGCCGCCGCGACGCCGTAGCCATCGGCCAGGAACTGGCGAAACGCGGAATCCGCCCCGACCTGGTCCTGTGTTCCACAGCTGTACGGACCCGGGAGACGTGGGAGCAGGCCGACCGGGGAGGTGCCGAGGCGGTTGAAGTCCGCTACGTTCCGGAGATATACCACGCCTGGGTACCGGAGCTGATCTCCATCATCCGGGATCTTCCCGACTCAGCTTCGACCGTACTGATGCTTGGCCATGCACCGGGCATTCCCGACCTGGTCGAGTTCCTGGCTGTCCGCGATTCCGGCTCTGCGCAGTGGGCGCGGCTCGATGAGAAGTTCCCGACGGCGGGATTGGCGATCTTGGCGGTAACTGGCCCCTGGTCAGACGTCGGTCGATCGCGGGCCCGGCTCGCGGCCTTCGAGGTCGCCCGCGGCTAATTGGGCTCTAACGTGGGAACATGATCACTGCCATCCACGCCCTGCTCTATTCCGAGGATCCCGAGGCGACCCGAGCCTTCTTCCGTGATGTCCTCAATTGGCCGTATTGGGAGTCAGAGCCCGGATGGCCGATCTTTCGTTCCGGGCCAAGTGAGCTCGCCATACATCCCAGCACCTGGACCTACGAGGGTGAGACGACCACTGTGCCGCTCCACCACGACGTCTCGTTCATGTGCGATGACCTCGAAGCCACAGTTGCGGAACTGACATCCAGGGGTGCCGAATTCAGCGACGAGACGACCGACCAGGGTTGGGGTATCGGGATCAATCTGCGTGTTCCCGGTGCTGGTGAGGTTCTGCTATACCAGCCGCGTTACGAGCCGTCCCACAGCCTGCCGCCACAGACCTAGCCGGCCGGTGCCATGTCCACGCTCACCTTCATTGTGGAGTTTGTCGCCTCGGTGAAGATCACGCCGCGGACCGGGGCGACGTCGCCGTAATCCCGGCCCCAGGCAACAGTCGCATGAGACTCGTCGCACACCCGGTCGTTCGTCGGATCGAGATACAACCAACCGCCGCCCGGAATCCAGCAGCCAACCCAGGCATGGCTGGCGTCAGCGCCGATCGGTCGCGGCCTGCCGGCCGGCGGCCGGGTGCCGAGATAGCCACTCACATAGCGTCCACCGAGCCCGAGGCTACGAAGTCCCGAGACCATGAAGTGCGCATAATCCTGGCAGACTCCGGTCCGCTGCTCCAATAACTCACTGACCCTGGTGCTGAGCGTCGTGGATCCCGACTTGTAGGTGAAGTCAGCGTGCACCCGGTGCATCAGGTCGGTCGCCGCCTCGCCGAGCGGGCGCCCCGGAGTGAACGATTCGCGGGCATAGGCCTCGATGGCCGGCGGGATCTCCACGTACGGGGATCCGAAGGTGAAGTCGGTGGCTTCCCACGCATCCGGTACGTCGCTGCGGTCCAGTGGGCGGGCCCGCTCCCACGGCAGCTGAAGGGCTTGTTGATCAAGCTCCGGGTTAAGGACCTCGACCATGCTGATTGCTGATACGAGAAGCTCGACGTGCGGCTTCACGACGTGGAAGTAGGACTTGGTGTTGCCGTAGACGTCGATGTGCCGGAAAAGATCGGCCGGTTCGGGATCGATCTGCACCTCGTGGGCCAGGCAGGTCTGCCAGGCCATGTCCCGTGGTCGCAGGTAGAACTGGCCGTAGCTACCGGTGACATCTGCGTCATAGGTGTACGTGGTCGTGTGGACCACTCGATACGTCGTCACAGTCCGGCACCCCCCACTGGACTGCCGACATCGTTGCTCCGAAACATCGGCTGCGGCGCCGGTGGCGATTGCTGGTAGGCCGCCCGAATGGTCTCGGACAGGTCGCGGAGCTGGCCCTGCAGCGAGTGAACGAACTCAACCAACGCCGGGCGCTGACCATCGACGGTTTTGCAGAGCTCCACCAAGTCGACCGTTCTTACCCGCTCGATCAGGCCGTCCAGCAACCGGAGCTGGCGAGCGGTGGGCGAGGTGCTCGGAATGGCCAGCAGATCCGTGCGCATCCGATTCAGCTGGAAGGCAACCGATCGCGGGTTGAACTGATCGAGAACCAGCAGCTCCACCAAGCCCTCCAGCCGGACACGCAGTCGGTAGCGGCGGCGGAAGGTAACGATCGACTCGGCTGCCGTAAGCGCAGCCTCCGTAACGAGCCGATCGGTCTCCGGCGCGCGCTCCTGACAGACGGTTGCCCTCAGTAAGGCCAGCACCTGCAGCGCTCGCTCCAGGCCGCGGCCGGAGTCGAGCATGAACCAGCCCGGGTCGCGAACCATGTTCTCGCTGACGATTCCGGTCAGCGCTAGGAGCCCGGACAGCACCCGTTCGCTGGCATCGGTCAGTTGAAGCCCCTGGTCGTAGGTGTTGGCAGCAAGAGCGTTCAACGCACGCTCGACCTCGGCCAGCACCATCCATACGTCCTCCGACAACTGGTCGCGAACACCTTGCGCCGCCATCGAGAGCGCCCCGACCGACTGGGACACGCTGCCCTCGCGGTGGCGGTCGAGGACCACGGAGCGCAGCTCGGGCATCATCTCGACTTCTTCCTGGAGGAAGCCTGGATATGTCGTACTGACGTGGGTAACGGCCTGCAACAACACTTCGAGTGCACGGCCCTGGGTGGTGTCCAGGTCGGTCTCGATGGCCACCGTACGGGTGGCCAGCACGAGGCGCAGCAGGTCTTCGGCCCGCTCGGCATAACGACCGAACCAGAACAGATCGCTCAGCACGCGGGGCACCATCGCGGCCGTCGCCGACACGGTAGGTACGAGTTCGCGAGCTGCTTCGGTGCCGCGCCGTGGGAGTACGACACGCGCTGCCGTGACGGGCTCGGGTCCAACAATCCAGACGTCCTTGGCGACGCCGCCGTCGGGAGCGGTCACCAACGGACCCTTGTGATTCGACTCATCATTGACCCGGGCAAGGCCGCCCAACATTGCGGAATAGGAGCCGTCGCTGCGCACCGCGAACGAGCGAAGCACCACCTGCCGTTGAACAAGCCGATCGTTCTCGCTGGTGGGCGCGGAGGAAAGCTGGATCACTTCCTGGCCGACGTATCGATGCGGCGCCGAGTTGATCTTGCGAATCAGCTGCTCGCGCTGCGCGGTGGTCAGTGCCGAGCCGAGAACGCTGCGGCCGTGCCCGCGGCTGATCGGACGGATCACCAGCGAATCGAAGTTGGCTAACACGTGGCTGAGCGAGCTCGGTTCCCCGCACCACCAGGTGTCCACCGACGGCAGTCGGAGCGGCTCGCCCAGCAGCCGCTCGCACAGCTCCGGCAGGTATGGCAACAGCGCAGGGTTCTCCATAATCCCTGAGCCGATGTTGTTGACCACGCTGACCGTGCCCTGCCGCACGCATTCGACCAAGCCCGTCACCCCGAGCCGCGAGCCCGGCCGAAGCTCGAGCGGATCGGACCAGTAGGCATCGACCCGACGCAAGATCACGTCGACCTGTTCGAGCTTTCCGAGCACCCGCATCCAGACCCGGCCGTCCCGAACGGTGAGGTCGCTGCCTTCGAGCAGCGGAAATCCGAGCAGCGAAGCGACGAAAGCCTGATCGAAGGCGGTTTCGGAATGCGTTCCGGGGCTGAGCACGACGACCCGAGGATCCTCGACGGCATTCGACGCCGCGTCGACAAGGGCTAAGCGCATCGCTTGGAAAAAAGGCGTGAGCCGATGCAGGTGGGCCTCGTGATAGATCTCAGGAATCACTCGGGACACGACCCGGCGATTCTGCATCGCGTAGCCGGCGCCGGACGGGGCCTGGGTGCGATCCGACATCACCTTCCACTGCCCGTCGGCGTTGCGACCAAGATCGACGGCGATCGTGAACAGTGCCTGGTTGATCAGCGCCGCGGTACCGACGACTGGACGGAGATATTCCTCGTGGTCGAATATCCCGCTAGCCGGCAGTGCGCCGGTGGCCAATAGTTGTCGCGCTCCGTACAGGTCGGCCATGATCGCGTCGAGCAGCTCGGCGCGCTGCACCAGGCCGGCCTCCAACCGCGACCACTCCCGTTCATCGAGGATCAGCGGGACTGGGTCCAGCTTCCAGGGCTGAGGCTCGGCCAGCGCGGGGGCATGGCCGTCGATCTCGTCAGCGATAGAGATCGTCGATGCGGGGCTCGGCGTATAGGTGACGTTGTCGTCCTCCAGCAGCCGGGCTACCTCTCGTTGGGCCCGCATCAGGTCCGTCTCGGTGAACTGGTCCAACCCAGCGGTGAGGGCCGACCAACCGAGCCGTACGGTGCCGTCGGGCGCGGCGAACTCGTCGAACCCGGTTGTCGTTGAGAACATGTCAGGCTGGCTGGCGGCGGCCAAATAACGTCCAAGAACGGTCATCTGCGCCTCCGCTCCCCCCGAGATCCCACCCTCACGAGCGACCCCACCGACGAGGTACGCGCCGACGCAGATCCAAGGTGTGTGCAGAGTCGGCGTCGGCAACGGCCCGCCACGCCAGCTGCGCGTCGAGGGCGTCGACGTCGATCTCGCCGGGAGTGTGACCCGATTGCTCGAACCGCGCCCGTCGACGCGCCTCGGCTTCTTGCGCATTGACCGGCGGGGCGTCGTACGAGCGGCCGCCCGGGTGTGCGACCGAATAAGTGACCCCGCCGAGTGAGGTTCTCGCGGCACGATCGATGATTTCGATTCGTAGCGGCGCGTCGATGTCCAGTGTCGGATGCAATGAACTCCAGGGCTTCCAAGCTTTGTAACGGATCCCGGCCAGGTAATACCCGGGTTTGCCGGCGGATACCAATGGAACGGGTGAGCCGTTGCACACCAAGAGGTGCCGAGCGGGCTCGAAGCCCTTCACCGATACCTGGATCCGTTCGGTCGAGGAGTCGACATAGCGGGCTGCCGCCCCAGAGGGCGCGTCATCGGCAAGCACGTGCCAGGGTTCGATCGCCGAACGCAATTCCAGTTCAACACCGGGTCCGCCGGAGTCTCCGATTTCGGCGATTCCAAGCCGTGGGAAGCGGAATTCGAGAAAGGGCGCCAGCCAGGCGGGATCGAAGTCCATCCGATGGGCACGCAGATCGGCGACCACCTCGGTGATGTCGGCCATCGCGAAGTGGGGCAGCAGAAATCTTTCGTGCAACTCCGCACCCCAGCGGATCAGTGGTGCCGAGTAGGGATCCTCGGCGAACCGGGCGACCAGCGACCGAACCAGGAGTGCCTGGACCAGCGCCATGTCCGGATGCGGCGGCATCTCGAAGGCCCGCAGTTCCAGTAAGCCGAGCCGTCCGCGCAGCGAATCAGGGTTGTACAGCTTGTCGATGCAAAACTCCGCCCGGTGAGCGTTCCCGGTGATGTCAGTCAACAGATACCGCAGAGCCCGGTCGACCGCCCACGGCCGATGTTCGTTGTCGGCCAGCCGCTCGATCTCTGCGAAGGCTATCTCGAGCTCGTACAGCGTCTCCGGACGACCTTCGTCGACTCGCGGTGCCTGGCTGGTCGGCCCGACGAACCGTCCCGAGAACAGGTAGGACAACGACGGGTGGTGCTGCCAGTAGGTCAACATGCTGACCAGCAGATCAGGCCGCCGGAGAAGCGGCGAGCTGGCCGGCTCCGAAGCGCCCAGAGTGAGGTGGCTGCCGCCTCCGGTTCCGCTGTGCCGGCCGTCCAGCCCGAACGTTTCAGTGCCCAGCCGTTGTTCGGCGGCGATCCGATACAGGGTGTGAGTCAGCTCGCTCAGCTCATGCCAGCTGGCTGTGGGATGGACGTTGACTTCGAGGACGCCGGGATCCGGGGTGATCAGCAGGTGGTTGATCCGCGGATCCGGCGGCGGGCCGTACCCTTCGAAGATCAACTTCGTCCGATTGGCGTCGGCAACCCGGCCGATCAGCCGGACAAGCTCGACGAACTTCTCCAGCTTCTCCAGTGGCGGCAGGAAGACATGGACAAATCCGTCGCGCGGCTGGACAACCAATGCCGTGCGCGACGGATGATCATCCGGGTCCGCGATGAATGCGCGGGCGTGGCCCTCGACCTTGGGCAACTCCTCTGGGTGCAGATGACTCTCTTCACCGGTGAATTCTGGATCCCGCCACGACAGCGAGCCGAGCGGCAACCGAGATCCTGCGGGCGACTCACCGGGTGTCAGTACCAGCCGGCCTCGACGAGTACGCCAGGTTGCGCTGGCCCAGCCGTCACCCCACCAGGCTGGTGCCAGCGGCAACGCCCATGCGACCGGCTCGGCCTGCCGGTCGAGATCGGTGACCAGAGGCTGACCGGCCGTTTCCGGATCGATTTCCGGCCTCGGGCCCGTGGGCTGCGCCACGTCTGTGGCGAGCTTGGCGAGCGGGTCCTCATAGCAGGGCTGCACCTGTTCGGCGGGCAGACCGAACTCCTGGCTGATCGCCTTGGCGAGCTGCTCCGCCGCCGCCTCCGAGGTGGTCGGGTCGGCCTGCCGGGGGTCGAACGGGTCGGCGAGTAGTTCGGGATCGTCCCACAGTGGTTCGCCGTCCTTGCGCCAAATGAGGCCGATCTGCCACCGGGGTATCGATTCTCCCGGGTACCACTTGCCCTCACTGCGTTGCACGAAGCCCCCGGCGGCCACCTGCATCCATAGGGCGTTCCCAAGGTTGTTCGCGAGTTCGCGCTTGTGTGGACCGTCGGCCGCAACGGTCCATTCGGCGTCGGATTGATTCTCGATCGAGACGAAGGTCGGTTCTCCGCCCATGGTCAGCTCTACGCCGGCCGCCGTGAGCCGCTGATCGACCTCCTCGCCAAGCCGTTGCAGATGATCGAGCTGAGCAGGGCTGTAGGGCTTGCTGACCCTTGGGTCCTCAGACACCCGGCGTATGGCGTTGGCGAATTCCAGCGTCACATCGCAAGGTTCGGTAGCTCCGGTGATCGGGGCTGCGGACAAGGGATTGGGCGTTGCTGCGAGAGGAATGTGACCCTCGGCGGCAAACAGGGCCGACGTCGGGTCCAAACCAATCCAGCCGGCGCCAGGAATATAGACCTCCGCCCAGGCGTGCAGGTCGGTGAAGTCGTCGCTGGGCCCGCTGGGCCGGCCCAGGGCTTGCTGATCTGCGGCGAGCTGAACTAAGTACCCGGACACGAAGCGGGCGGCCAGCCCGTACTGACGGAGAACGGTGACCAGGAGCCAGGATGAATCACGGCACGATCCGATGCCACGGGATAGTGTCTCGTCGGGTGTCTGGACGCCGGCCTGCATCCGTACCGTGTAGGCGACGTCATGGTGGACGGCGGCATTCAGGTCGGCCAAGAACTGAATGACGGGTTGGCCGCCGTCGGCAACGGGCGGTCGGCCGGCCAGCCAGTGGTCGATGCCTGGGCCAAGTGCGCCCTGAGCGGGCTGAAGGTACGGCTTGAGGTCGTCGGCGAGCGGCACCGGATAGCGGAAGGGAAACCGCTCGGCGTAGTCCTCGACGAAGAAGTCGAACGGGTTGATCACGCTCATCTCGGCGATCAAGCCGACGGTGATGTCCAGCTCAGTTGCTTTTTTCGAAAAGACGGCTCTGGCCAAGTAGTTGCCGAACGGATCCTGCTGCCAGTTGAGGAAGTGCTCGCTCGGCGTGATCGTCAGCGAATAGGCCTCGATCGGCGTACGGCAATGCGGGGCCGGCCGAAGTCGGATGACGTGCGGACCGATGTCCACGGCGCGATCGAACCGATATGTGGTGCGATGCTCGAGAGCAACCTTGATCGTTATGCGAAACTCCTCGCGCCGTCAGTAGCGGTAGTGGTCGGACTTGTACGGTCCTTCCACGGGCACTCCTAGGTACGCGGCTTGCTTGTCGGTGAGCTTGGTCAGCCTGGCGCCGAGCGCATCAAGATGCAATCGCGCCACCGCTTCGTCGAGGTGCTTGGGCAGGGTGTACACGCCGAGGGGGTAGTCCTCAGGCTGGGTGCTGTTATCCCACGGTGGACGATCCCCGGATCCCCGAGTAAAAAGTTCGATCTGGGCCAGCACCTGGTTGGTGAAGGAATTGCTCATCACGAAGCTGGGGTGTCCGGTGGCATTGCCGAGATTCATCAGCCGGCCCTCGCTGAGCACAAGAACGCTGTGGGGCTCGGCACCATCCTCGCTGAAGACCCATTCGTCGACCTGCGGCTTGATGTTGATCTTGGTGGCCCGGGGGTGGGTGGCCAGCCCGGCCATGTCGATTTCGTTATCGAAGTGGCCGATGTTGGACACGATTGCCTGGTGCTTCATCCGACTCATCTGGTCGGCGGTGATCACGTCACGGCAGCCGGTCGCGGTGACGTAGATGTCGGCGAAATCCAGGACGTCCTCCAGTGTCGACACCTGGAAGCCGTCCATCGCTGCCTGCAGCGCGCAGATCGGATCGACTTCGGTGACGATCACCCGAGCGCCCTGACCCCGCAGCGATTCGGCGCAGCCCTTGCCCACATCACCGTAGCCGCAGACGACTGCGACCTTACCGCCGATGAGGACATCGGTGGCCCGGTTGAGACCATCGATCAACGAGTGACGGACACCGTATTTGTTGTCGAACTTGGACTTCGTCACCGAGTCGTTGACGTTGATCGCCGGGAACAGCAGGGACTCGTTGCGGAGCATCTCGTACAGCCGGTGCACCCCGGTGGTGGTCTCCTCGGTAACCCCCCGAATGTGGTTGGCGATCTCGGTCCAGGATCGACCGTCGCTCATCGACCGGCGAAGCAGATCGAGCAGGACGTGCCACTCCTCCGGGTCGTCCGCAGCAGGCTGGGGAACCTCGCCGGCTTTCTCGTACTCGACGCCCTTGTGGACCAGCAGGGTCGCGTCGCCGCCGTCGTCCAAAATCATGTTGGCAAAGGTGCCATCGGGCCAGTTGAGGACCTTGTCAGTGCACTCCCAGTACTCCTCCAGCGTCTCGCCCTTCCAGGCGAACACGGGCACCCCGCGGAGTTCCTCGGGCGTGCCGTCGGGACCGACGACCACGGCCGCAGCTGCGTGATCTTGGGTCGAGAAGATATTGCAGCTCGCCCAGCGAACATCGGCGCCGAGCGCAACAAGTGTCTCGATCAAGACGGCGGTCTGCACTGTCATATGCAGGGAGCCGGCGATCTTTGCGCCGGCGAGCGGCCTAGCGTCGCCGTACTGCGCCCGCATTGCCATCAGACCTGGCATCTCGTGCTCGGCCAGGTTGATCTCTTTACGCCCGAACGCAGCCAGGTTCAGGTCGGCAACGCGAAAATCCATGTCCCAAAGCCTAAGGGCATGCACACTCCCTGCGAGCAGACTCGAATTAATGGCTGGGGGCGGCCGGGCGCTCTGGCCGAGCGGCGGGCACGTGATTCGGATCGTAGATATCTGGCTCGAGATACAGCGCGGTGACCATCGGTTCCGCTTGGCGGATGCTCAACTCCGCCCGGTTGATCGTGTCGGCGACATCGGCCGCGCTGGCTGAGTCGTTGACCCCGATCTTGGCCGCAACCAGCACCTCCTCGGGTCCCAGATGCATCGTCTTCATGTGGATCAGCCGCTCCACCCCGGACGTGCCGGCGATGGCCTGTTGGATGCGGACGACAGCGTCGTGGCTCGCTGCCTCGCCCAGCAAAAGGCTTTTGGTTTCGATCGCCAGCGCGATTGCAACCGCGACCAGAAGCAGTCCGATCATGGCCGTACCAATTACGTCGAAGTAAGGGTTGTGGGTGATCAGCGTCATACCGACCCCGAAGAGCGCAAACACAAGGCCCAGCAGAGCCGCAAAGTCCTCCAATAGGATGACCGGCAGCTCTGGTGCTTTGGCCGAGCGGACAAATCTGTTCCACGTCTGCTTGCCGCGCATCTTGTTGGACTCAACAATCGCGGTGCGGAACGAGAACGACTCGGCAACGATAGCGATGGTCAGCACAACCAGCGGCACCCACCACCACGATCCATCAAGGAGCTCGTTTGGATGACCCTCCTGGATTTCGTGGTACTTGTGATAGGCCTCATAAAGGGCGAAGAGGCCGCCGACGCTGAACAACACGATGGCCACGATGAAACCGAAGACATAGCGCTCCCGGCCGTAGCCGAATGGGTGTTCCGGCGTAGCCTCCCGCTTAGCGCGGCGACCGCCTACCAGTAACAGCACCTGATTGCCTGAGTCGGCGACGGAGTGAATGGCCTCGGCCAGCATCGAGGACGCTCCGGTCAGCGCCCAGGCCGCGAACTTGGTTACGGCGATGAAGACATTGGCCACCAGCGCTGCAACGACGGCCTTCGTACCTCCCTCAGCGCTCACAGACTGAATCCTGCCAGACAAGGGCTCCGCAGTTTCCCGGCTACGTATTGGGCAATGGCCGCCGAGCTACCTAATGAGTCGGCGTGAGATAGCTGCCGAGTCGATCATCATGCGGCGGGGCTGCGATGCACCGCCCCGGCCCTGACGGCTCTAGACCTTTGCGATCGCTATGGGGGCGACGGCATCGATGCTTTACTGCGCAGTCGGCAGGCGACGCTGACAGACCTGCATCATGCACTTCGGTTGCGATCTTGGCGACGAGGCAATGACCTTCCGCGGCGCCAAGGCGAGCGTTAGCCCCCGTCTCGCGTCCGATTTCCGTGGCATCCGCCTTGCGCCGCTCAGCGCTCCATACTTCGACCGAGGCCGACTGCTAAGTAGACCGTTGCGAACATTCCGGTTTGCAGCAAGGTGGCATAGCGCTCGACGTCGGAGCCGGTCCAGTGAGCAATGGTGCACACCCGTATGTCGTTGCGCTCAGCGGCGGCGAGCAGGCGCTCGTGATCGGTGCGGATGATGGACTCGTTGTTTCCGTCGTCCAGCAGCAGCAGCGTCGGCCGTCGATCGGCCGACACCCCGTCCTCGAACGGATCCTCAAACGGGTCGCGTGGTTCCGCTGTCTCCACGATCGGCAGCAGCTCATCGGCGTCAGCAGCCAAGGCCGCACGGCCACTGGCGGCCCGCAGCGCCTCGGCAAGGCGGCGGCTGGCCCGAGCCGCCAGCACCGACCCGCCCCAAACCAGCGGCTGTGCATCTGCCAAACCCATGGCAATGTCCTTCGCCGGATTTTCGGCCACGTCGGCGAACGGCGAACAGTCTTCGGCGACACGATCCATCGCGTCGGCCACCAGGTCGGGTCTCACTTCCGGTCCCAGCTGCATCTCGTTCAGTCCGGACAACATGACGATCGCTGCGGCTAGCGGATCAGCGGTTGCCGTCGGCAGCATCACTGTCGACCGTGATGCGGCATGTTCGGCGATCAACGAAGCCTTCGGACACGCTATGATCAGCTGCGCTCCGCGCCGTACAGCCTCGTGGACTGTGGCAATGAGGCCCGGCGCGGCATGATCGCTGGCCATTACGACCACCAGATCGAGGGCCCCCACCCAGCCTGGGAGGCCGTGACTCGGCCAGGCCACGAAGGGAACAGGGCAGACCGGCTCCAGCATGGCACGGATGAATCGTGCCTCGGCTCCGGCCGCGATCACAGCACGGGGTTGTGGCACGTCAGCTAGCTGGCTGATCGGCTCCCGCGCGTCGGCGGTCTCTCGGCGCACCCGAGCACCGGCCTCGGCGAGCCGGCGAAGAATTGCATCGGCCGATGCCAGGGCATCAACGTTCTCCAGCGCCGAGTCGTCAAAGACGGTCATCGATCGCTGCTCAACTGCTGTTTGGCCGTCGGGCTTCGTCGATCAACAGCACGGGAATGCCCTGCCGCACGGGATATGCGAGCCCACAATCGGTCGCCAGGCAGACCAGCTCGTCGCGCTCATGATCTACCGCAAGCGCTCCGTGGCAGTTCGGGCAGGCCAGAATCTCGAGTAACTCGGCTGCCAGTTCGACGGCCATTGGGTTTCCTCCCGGTTGACTGCACGTTCGACTGCTATGCGCGAATCAAAGCTAGCGTCTCGTCACGTAGAGCTGCCATGTCGGATTGGCTCTTCGCCTCCACGTTGAGTCGGAGCAGGGGTTCGGTGTTGGAGGGCCGCACGTTGACCCACCAGTTCGAGCCTGACACTGTCAGACCGTCCAGACGATCTTGTTCTCCACGACCCTCGAACGCCGCGGCAACCCGCTCCAGGGTTACCTCCTGATCATCAACTCGCGAGTTGATCTCACCCGAGGCCACATAACGGGTGAAGCCACCCACAAGCTCGGACAGCGGTTGGTTGGTTGCCCCCGCCATCGCAAGGACGTGCATCGCGGCCAACATGCCGGTGTCAGCACCCCAGAAATCGCGGAAGTAATAGTGCGCGGAGTGCTCACCGCCGAAGACAGCACTGTGCTCTGCCATTGCCGCCTTGACGAAGGTATGGCCGACCCGAGTCATCACGATCTTGCCGCCGGCCTCCTGGACGATCTCACGCACCGCCCACGACGTGATCTTGTTGCAAACAATGGTTGCCCCCGGCGTCCGCCCCAGCTCGGCACTGGCGATCATGGCAGTGATAGCCGAGGGATTGACCACGTCGCCCCGCTCATCGAGAACGAAGCACCGGTCAGCATCGCCGTCGAACACCAGCGCCAGATCGGCCGCGCGCTCTTGTACGGCTTTGGAGGCATCAACGAGGTTCTGCGGTTCCAGGGGGTTCGGTGCGTGATTCGGGAATGTTCCGTCCGGGTCGGTATAGAGGCCTATCAGCTCCAGATTGCTGGATCCGAGAACAGCGGGCAGCGTGTGTCCCGCCATTCCATTACCGGCATCCACGACGACCACGAGTCGGTGGATGCCGGAAAGGTCGACCAGAGAGTGCAGGTGCTCGGCATACGCCGACAGCATGTCCTGCTCGGTGCGTTTTCCCACGATGGATGCTGGCCCTGGCGAGCTCTCCACAGCCAGATCTGCGATGGCCGTGAGTTGCTCTGGGGCGATCGGTTTTGCACCGGCTAGGCAGAACTTGATCCCGTTGTAGTCGCCGGGATTGTGACTGGCCGTGAACATGGCGCCCGGCAGATTCAGCCGTCCAGACGCAAACCACAGTTCATCGGTACTCGCCAGCCCGATGTCGATCACGTCCGCGCCGCGATTGGTGACACCATCGGCGAACGCTGCCGCCATCCGCGGACTACTCAGCCGCATGTCCCTGCCGAGGACCAGTGAGCCCTCTGCGGCGGTGAGATCGAGCACGTCGACCAGCGCCGCGCCGATCGCGTAGGCACCGTCGTCGTCCCACTCAGGCGCCGGACCCTCCGTAACACCGCGGATGTCGTTGGCTTTGAAGATCCCGCGCCTGATCACCGGCGAATACTACCGAGGACGTCGATCGCGACCGGGGTCGGCGAGGACGGTAAGGTGTCCACGGCGACCGAGCTCGACGATACCGGCCGGGCGCGGCGGATCCTCGGTTGTGGGTGCCGGATCGTACGACAGGCCGACCTCACGTACGGCATCTGCAAGGGCCACCAGGTCGTCGGTGCTCGGCTTCGGCTGCTCCTCTACGGCGAGTCGGATAACCTCCCATCCACGCGGCGCCGACAAGGTCTGCGCGTGCGCAAAGCAGAGGTCGTAGCAGTGTGGTTCCGCCTGGGTTGCCAGCGGACCGAGCACCGCTGTTGAGTCCGCGTACACATAGGTCAAGGTGGCGACTGCCGAGCCAGGGCATCCAGCCCTCGAACACCGCCTGATCCCCATGGGCGCGACGCTACCGGCCAGCCGGTCACGATGGTGGGAGCCCACATGCGTGTCAGTTACGGTGTCGGCGTTAAGGTTTCCGCCATGTCGTCGGGTGGTCGCGATCGGCACGGGCGAGGCCTTCGTGGCCCATTGGCACTCAGCGGCCCCATGACGTCGCGAAGGGCACGACCGCCGTCGCCAGGCAACAAATTCGAGTTCTTCCAGGATGCGGTGCAAGCGGCCGTGGATCGAATCGGCCGCCAGTGCCCTGAGGTGCTCGTCGGGGTCTCGGTCGGCATCGAGGACGTGCCTTATCTGGAGGCAGCCTGGACCGGACCAAGGGTGCCGCTTGCTGCTGCGGTCGACGCCGTGCCCGACAAGCCCGCGCAGGTGGTGGTCTTCCGGCGGCCACTCGAACACCGAGCGGCAAGCCGCCGCGGGCTACGGATCCTGGTCTACCGAACGATCGTTGAGCAGCTCTCTGCATTGACTGGCCGCAGCGTTTCCGAGATCGACCCCGAAGGTCTCAGTGAGGACGACTGAGGTTAGGAATTCAATCGGATGAGCGTGTCAGAGTCTTAACGGCCGGCTCCGGCGTCCGGAACGATCGCCGGAGCTCGGCTCGCCAGATCCGGCGACGTCAGCGGAATTATCGATAAGCCCGCTATATCGCCTTCCGGCTGCGCAAGCCGCACGCCGCCGTAAACACCTGATCCAGGGGGCACCCGCACGACTACATACGACGGAGACGGAGCGTTCAACCGTCGGGTTGCGCTGCTATTGGCCGCCAACAGCACGTCGTCGGTCCGCAAGCTGACTCCGGCATAGCTGAACACCTCGAACGTCACGGGGGTGTCGACATCGGTACCGTTGCTCAAGATGAGGTCGCTGTCGGCGGCATTGATGGTCGCAATCGCGCTGACCCCGTCCCGGACAAGCGGTGTCGCGGCCGATGACATCGCAAGATCATCTTGGGCCGATGCCCGACGCCCCGTTGAGACGACGGTGCCAGTAACCGGCTGATCGCTGGTTAACTTGACTGCAGCTGCCTCACCGGCCAGCCCGGTGGTCAGGTCAACCTCAGCAGTGCTTTCGGGCGCAAGATCCATGCTTTCCGCCCCCGCTGGCGCGAATTCCCCTTGGATGCCAAGCGCCGAGACCGTAACCGTTGCTCGTACCGTTCCAGGGTTACTGACGATGAGTCGGCGAGGGCCTTCACCGTCAGGGATCGCCGGAATGACCATCGTCGTCGCCGGGGCAACCGAACTCAGCTGCCAATCCGCTCCGGCGGGCGTCAACTTGTTGCTGCGGACCTTTCGCGCGACGGCACCGACCCTGCCCGAGGTGGCCCGGACAGCTACGGTCAGCGGTCCGTCGCTCTGGACTAGCGAACTGAGCGAGATCGTCCGACTCGATCGGCCCTCTACGGCGATGTTTGGGCTGCCTGGCACGGCGACACGACCGCGGCGGCCGAAGAATCGCAGGTCGACCTCCGCCTCCACGTCATCTGGATTTGTCAAGATCAATTGAGTTTTTTCGGAGTCGCTGGAGCTAACCCCGGGAAACCAGTGAGTCGTGGTCGGCGGCTGGCATGGTGCGGCCATCAGGCCGGCTTGTTCGCCGCGCTCGGCAACACTGAGGACGGCGGCGCTGGCTCCGGTTGCCATGACGCCTTCAGCCTGGACCAAGACCGGGCCCTTGCTCCGGGCGATTGCCCTGCCCTTGCCCTGTTCGGTGATGTCCAGGCCACCTTTGCTTCCGGAGAGCTGCTCCGCTCGTACCAGGCCCTCTCGGTCCGCTTCCCGCCGCACAGCAACTGCTGAAATCGTGCTGCGGCTGCCTTCCTTGGTTGAGACGGTGCAGATGTTGGTAGTCCGGCCTACGGTCGTAACCGAAGCCGGCGTTGTCGTTACCGACTCCGCGTTCAGCAGCGACCCTCCCCCGACTATCAAAACCAGCCCTGCTGCGGCGCCGAGCAGACTCGCGGCCCGGCGGCCGAGCGTTCGGCGCTCCAGCCGTACCGTGACCTCGCGATCGCTCATTCGGACACTTCCGTTCCGATCGCTGCTCGCCGGGCGGATTTGGTTGGGTCACGCACCTCAGGTCGTCGGATTGCCGGTGCAGCGAGCACCGCCGCGATCGCCAACGCTACAAGCTGGGCTATCAACAGCCAGCGCCACGGCGCGGCCAGGCTCCAGCTCACCGCCCCCGCGCCGGGCGGAAGCGCGAAGCCTTGCTGCCAGCCAGCCGGCGCGGGCGTCAGCGCCGCTCCGTCTAGGGTTGCCCGCCACCGCGGGTCCGCGGCTTCGCCAATTCGAAGCTGCCGGCCCGGATCGCCGGCAGGCACTGTCCCAGACTCGATTGGGACTCGGTTGTCCTGGTCGACGACGGCAGCGCGGGTGACCGGCGGCTCAATCTTCCAGACGATGCTTTTCTCATTGCCGCTCGCCGTCCCCAGACCTGGGGTGTTGTCGATGCGTGCCTTTGCCTCCTCGTCGGCTCCACTGACCCACACGTAACCGATGCCCAGGTCGGCGAGCTGGGGCGCGATGTCCGCATCCGCCGTACCGGCGGTTAGTCGGACCACGAGGTCTTCGACCTGCTTCCGCGCTTCCTGCGAGCCACCGAAGGTAAACCCGCGGTCGGCATCGCCGAGCCGGGTCTGATCGTCCGCGATCACCGAGTAACCGGCCCTGCCAGGCACGAGATCGATGGCAAGAACTCGAGTACCCGCGTCAGACGCTGCAGCGTTGAGGACGTACGGCGGGATGGCGTCGAGATGCACCCGATCGATCGGTCCGCTGCTGCCGGCCCAGATCCACCATCCGGCGCTTGCCAAACTCACAACAGCAACGGCCGCCGAAGCCAAAACGCTCGCCGGTTGCAACCAGGAAAAGCTTCGGTGGCTGAGCTCGGATGCCATCGCTTCCAGACCCGTCCCGCCGGCGAGCGCCAGCGCCGCGAAAGCGATCAGCAGGTAGCCGGCCACCCACGGGCGGATCTGGGTGCCGGCCGGCGGCACGCTGACAATCAAACGGGAAAGCAGCACGGCCATTGCCAGGGCAAGCAGTGTTGTCGTCCAAGCTGCCAGGACCGTTCGGCGCCGCGGCTGGCGTACCAGACCGAGCAGCCCCACCAGCCAGAGCAGTCCGAAAACGACCGCGCTGAACCACAGGGGAGGCAAGCCAACTCCCAAGCCCTGACCGATCAGCAGCTGCCAGACCGGTGGCGATTTCTCGGCCGCACCAGTAACCGCATCCGCGAACGGCGAATCGGGGCCAGCGAGCAGCCGACCGGGTGAGGCGAGCAAAGTCGGCCACCAGGGAGCCAGAACGACAAGCGGCACCGCCAGTGCGATCCCGATCCGACCCGCCTTCCGGGGTGTGCGGCGCAGGGCAATGGCGCCGAGCACGCCGGCCAACACGCACAAGATGATCATGGACGGCTCGAAGGCGATGAGCAGCACCAAAACCACGCCAGCTCCCCAGCCCCCGCGCCATGCCTCAGGAGTGCGCACGCGGCGCAGCACGAGTGCACGAATCGCAAGAATGAGCAGGGGCAGAGCCAGCGCAAGTACGCTCAGCGACAACCGGCCTTGATTGGTTCCACCAAGGAGCACTGGTAGCAGCGCATACGTGCCGGCGACCCACAGCCGCAGCCGTCGGCTTTCGATCACCCGCCGGGTGACCGGGTAGGCGGCAATCAAAGCCAGTGGGACGACGCCGCAGATTAGCACCGTGCTCAGCCAATCCGGCTGGCCGGCTAGCGCCGTGGAGCCGATGGCCACCAGGGCCAGCCATGGCGGACTAGTCACGCCCGGCGCTCCCGGAATCGCATCCCAGGCGGCCCGCCAGGCATCTCCGATGGAGGAAGCCGCGGGCAACAGTGCCGGACCGACCAGCGACCCGGTGCCGAACAGGCTGCGGCTTGCCGCTATGCACGCGATCACGGCGGCTGCAGTCGCGATCACGGCCGGGCGCAGCCATACGTTCTTCGGCTTCTCGTCGCCAACGGTGCTGAAATCATCACCGGTTAGCTCGTCCAGGGACACAGTCTCCATGTCGCCGGCGACTGAGCGGTAGCGATCCGACACTGCCCCGATGACCGCTTCACCGGCCACCCGGAAGCTCGACCACCAGGGTGGGCGCAGCGAGGCGATCTGCTCCTGGGCGCCGGGGGCGCGGTGCAGGCCTGCAACCCGCCGGCGAGCGGCGTGGATCCGCTCCGGGTGGATGACGAAGGAACCGAGCGCCGCGAGCTCATCAACAGATCGGCTCGGCACCTTGCCCAACAGGTAGCCGATCGCGTGCAGCACGCAGCTCCAGACCAGTCGGAGCCAGACCAGCGGCAATAGGGCAGCCCGGGTGTGCGCAGCAACAACCTGCATGCCCAGCTGGCGGTCAACCTTTCCGGGGCGCCTGCTCGATGCCGTTTTGGGCCGTAGTCCGGCCCTGCCCACCTGTCGGTGCGTGAAGCGGGCGAGGGGTGCCGTGACTACCCGATAACCGCGAAGGTGCGCCCGCCAGCCGAAATCGACGCCGTCGCGGAAGACTGGGAGCCCCGGATCCAACCCGCCAAGGTCTTCCCAGACAGTGGCCCGAACCAACATTCCACATGTCGATACCCCGAGCCGCGCTCCTGGCTCGTCACGCTGGCCTTGGTCAATCTCGCCGGGCTCCAGCTGGAGCTCCCGTCGCCCCGTGCCAGAGATACTGACGCCGATCTCGCCTAGCCGCTGCCCACTGTGCCGGCTCTTCGGCAGCAACAGCTTGGGGCCGGTTAGGTCGATCGTGTCGTCAAGCACGACGTGTGCGAGGAGCCGCTGGAGCGCATCCGGTGCCGGGGCTGCATCGTCGTGCAGCAGCCACAACCATCGCGAGCGGTCGCGGCCGCTGCCGACGCTCGCCGGGTGATCATCTCCAGCCTGGGAGCGATCGCGCGCCAGGGCGGCTTGTACCGCGGCACCAAACCCGTACGAGCGCTTCCCGCGGTATACCGCATCTAGCAGGCCCTGCTCGTAGGCCCGTTCAAGCAACGCACGAGTCGCATCGGTGCTGTCGTTATCGATGGCGATCAGCCGGGTCGGCCGATGTGTCAGCCGGGCCAGGGCCGCCAGAGTGCCGGGCAGCCATCGAGCTGCATCCATGGCGACCAGAACGGCTGTGACGTGGCAGCTGTCGATGTCAACGTCGTCGCCTTGATCATCGTCTTGATCGGCCCATGCCCACGGATCTTCTTCGAACTCGATGCTTTCGGTTCGAAGGTGAGCCCACTCCTCTACCCGGCTCTCGGTACGTGCGGACAACTGTCTTCCTCGATGCGGGTTTCCCCTGGACGGGCCAGACGTCGCCACGAGGATGGGTGGGCGCCCGGCTAAGCGCCCCTACTTTAATGCCTCAAACGGCACGCTTCTTGAGCTTCCGGCGCTCGCGCTCGCTCAAACCGCCCCAGATACCGAAGCGCTCGTCGTGGGCAAGCGCATATTCGAGGCACTCCGCACGCACATCGCAGGCGAGGCAGACCTTCTTCGCCTCGCGAGTCGACCCTCCCTTTTCGGGGAAGAACGCCTCGGGGTCGGTTTGTGCACAAAGCGCTCTTTCCTGCCAGCCGAGTGCACCCTCGTCGACATCCAGATACTGCATTCCAAACCTCCTCGACCCGCCCTGTCGTTTGCGCGACCGAGGCGAATGACATCGATGAAATTACACGCCCGTAAATACTCGAAAGTCAAGTGAAAACCTGATATTGGGCGTCATTCGAGGGTGGACAGCCGCACTAGGACGTCTCACTCGACTTCGGAGGCTGCGGACCCTCGGCCTCATCGGGAAGCGGATCCCAGCCTCCGGTCTCGCCGGGAGTGCCCCAGCCGGCCGCGGGAGCGCCAACGGCGGCGTCACCGGCTGTGTGCCACACGACTCCGGAGGCTGCGTCGGGCTGCCATCCCGGCTCCTGTTCCGGGCTCGGTGGAGCTAACTGCTCCGAGCCTGCTGTGCCGGGCTCAACAACGGCCGGCTGCTCGAGGCTTTCTCGATCTGCCGCCGGTTGAATGCGCCACAAGATGATAAGTCCGATGAGGATCAGGGTCGGCAACACCAAAGCGACCAGGAGATCGATCAGTTGCAGAGCCTTCATCGGAGCGGGCGCAGCAAGCCCGATCAGGCCGAGGGCGAGTGGGGCAGCAATCATCAGGGCGGTGCCGACCAGTGCCAGCACAACGAGCAGCCGGGCGTGCCTCGTGCGGTCGCGGACAACACAGCTTGCGACAAGCAGACCGAGGGTCACGACAGTGACGGTTTCGATCATTTGGCCGCTGATGGCGAGTGCCGCAGCCGATAGAGAGCCGTAGACCTCGCTGCCATAGACGAAGAATTCAATCAGTTCCACGAGGAGCTGTAATGCCAGGACGCCGAGTACCACAAACGCGGCTGGCTCACGAAGCCGCTTCAAACTGGTCATCCATTCAGCCTATGAAAAACTGGGCCGATGCGGATCGTGATCATGGCTGGCGGCGTCGGCGGCTCTCGATTCGCGCTGGGTGTCCGGCGGGCGTTTCCCAAGGCAGACATCACGGTGATCGGCAACACGGCGGACGACATCACCGTGCACGGGCTTCGAGTGTGTCCTGATCTTGACACGATCATGTACGCACTCGGCGGCAGCAACGACCCGATACGCGGCTGGGGCCGGGCTGACGAGACCTGGACCGTAATCAGTGAGCTGGCGGAATACGGCAACGAGCCGTCGTGGTTCGCACTCGGCGATCGTGATCTGGCAACGCATCTGGTCCGGACCCAGCTGCTCGCTTCAGGCCGTCCGCTTTCGCAGGTAACTGCTGCGCTTGCCAGCCGCTGGCTCTCCGCCGATCACCGGCTCACCCTGCTACCGATGTCCGATGATCGGATCGAAACGCACATCGAGATTGCTGACCAGGCGGTCCCGGGTGGTCGGCGAACGGTTCACTTTCAGGAATACTGGGTTCGGTTGCAAGCAGAGCCCGAGGCGCTCGCAGTGATCATGGTCGGACTGGATACCGCATCGCCGGCACCCGGACTGATCGGCCGCCTGGCCGATGCCGACCTCATTCTGATCGCCCCCAGCAATCCGGTGGTCTCGATCGGGCCGATCCTCGGCGTGCCTGGCATTCGGGAGGCGGTACGACAATCGCCTGCAGCGGTCATTGGCTTCACCGGCGTGCTGGGCGGCGCTCCACTGCTGGGAATGGCCCATCGGCTGTTACCGGTGATCGGCGTCGACGTGGATGCCGCCTCCGTTGGCTTGCACTATGGTTCCCGCTCGGCGGGCGGAGTGCTCGATGTCTGGACGATGGACGTCCGTGACGCAGCACGGGCGGCGCCGGTCGAGCACGCAGGGCTGCGGGTCGCCGTCACGGATTTGATCATGTCTGATCCGGAGGCGACCGCTGCATTCGTCCACTACGCCGTCAAGACGGCACAGTCGTAGAGCCAACGACCATTTCGCGAGCACTCGAGTGATCACAATCTTTGCCCCCGCCGGAATCGGTGAGGTGACAGCGGGCGCCGATCTGGCATCGATGATCATGTACGCGGTGAATGCTCACCCCGAGGGCCCCCTTCGCGATGGCGACATCGTCGTGGTCACGTCCAAGATCATCAGTAAGGCCGAAGCGCGGACTCTTCCGGCAACCGAGCGGGCGCAGGCGATCCAAGCAGAGGCGGCCCGTACTGTTGCGCGCCGGGAACAGACCTGGATCGTCCGCACTCGTGGCGGACTGACGCTGGCTGGCGCAGGGGTGGACAACTCCAATGTCACCCCGGAGACGATCTTGCTGTTGCCATCCGATTCCGACCAGAGCGCTCGCCGGCTCCGCGATGACCTTGCTGGCCGTTCGCTGGCGAGGCTGGCTGTGCTGATCTCTGATACGGCTGGTCGGCCCTGGCGGATCGGCCAGACCGATCAGGTCATTGGAGCTGCCGGGATAAGGGTGCTCGAGCGTTACGCCGGGTCCCGAGATCATTACGGAAACATCTTGCAGATCACCGCAATGGCGGTCGGCGACGAGCTAGCCGCCGCCGCTGACCTGGTGAAGGGAAAACTCAATCGCAGCCCGGTAGCAGTAATCCGCGGTCTGGACCGGCTGGTGATCGACAACGGTGAGGACGCCGCATCGCTGGTGCGGCCGGCTTCTTCTGACCTCTTTCCTTACGGCAGTAGAGAAGCGGTGCTGGCTGCCGCGCTCGAGGCGACCGGCCAGGCGGAGCGCTATGAGGAATTGGTCGGGCTCAGCCACGATGAGTTGATTCGGGCCGTGCTCGCCGGCACGCACCTTTCGACCTCGGCGGCCGAACTCCTGTTGCGCATCCTGGATGCCGGCCACGGGCCTGAGATGGGCCCCTGAGGTTGTCGACAGTGAACGGTCCACTTAGCAATCCGGGCTAAACTCGCCTCTGCTGAGCACGACGCCACGGCGGGTGCCAACGGAACTGATACGACAAGGAGCCACCGTGGCGGACACCAAGGTGAGGCAGAGCACGCCGTCGGGTAGCAGCCGACGGGAGAAGCTGGCCTCCTTGGAGGCAGCCCGCAAGAAGGAACAACGGCGGCGTAGCCTGACCCTTCTGCTGATCTGTTTCGTCCTTGCCGGAGCGCTCCTGGCATACCCGGTATATCTGGCAGCCAGTGACTACATCGCTCGAAATGCGACCATCGACGACCTGGGCAGCAGCATCAAAGCCGCAGGGTGTGATCCGATCACCGAGGCAGCGGCGACAGGAAACCAGGAGCATGTGCCCGAGGGCACCAAGGTCGACTACGACCGGTTCCCACCTGATTCGGGCAAGCACTATCCCAGCCCCGCGCCCTTCACCAAGCGCTTCTATACGACCGAGGATCGGCCGCCTGTCGAGGAGCTGGTGCACAACCTGGAGCACGGTTACACGATCGCTTGGTATCGCAGTGACCTTTCCGGCAAACAGCTGCGGGCCTTGCAGAACATCGCCAAGACCTTCGGCAAGGACGATCAGAACCCGGCGAACAAGTTCATCGCAGCTCCATGGAACGACGCGACGGATGGCGGCGCGATGCCGGCCGGCAAGAACGTGGTGATCACTCACTGGTACGCCGATCCGAACGATCCTGGTAATGCAGCAACACAGAAAGGCGTCCGGCAGGCCTGCACGGCCGTCAGCGGTCCGGCGATCAAGGACTTAATGGCGAAGTACCCGTACGGGAGCTCCCCGGAGCCGAGCGGGGCTTGATCGAGGAGCCGCAGCCTTACGCGTAAGCCTGGCCGAACTGCGCCGTCACCTCGGCGACCAGCTCCTTGATTCGCTCGGCCTCGCTGATCGGGCATACCAGTGTGATCTGCGAAGTTTGCACGATAACTGTGTCAGCCAGGCCGACGACCGCGACCAGCCGGCCGTCCTCGGCGTTATTGATCACCAAATTGTCTGACGCGTCAACCAGCACGGCGGCGCCCGAGGTTACATTGCCTCGCTCATCCCGCGGCAGTTGCTCGCCCAGGGCCGCGAAACCGCCCACGTCGTGCCAAGTGATCGGCAGCCGGACCGCGACGACACGAGCGCTGCCCTCGCCCTGCGACACTGGCTCCATGATCGCGTAGTCGACGCTGATCTTGGGCAATTTCGGGTAGATCTCTCCTAGCTTCTCGGGCTTGTTTGCCAGCTCGGTGACTGCGGCAAATGTCTCGGGTTGCAACCGCGACAGCTGGCTCAGAAAGGTCCGAATTCGCCAGACAAACATCCCTGAGTTCCACCAATACTCCCCGCTCGCCAGGTACTGCTGGGCCGTGGCCAGGTCCGGCTTCTCCTTGAATTCCGCCACCGAACACACGTCTGGGTGTCCCTCCATGGACCGACCGCGACGAAGGTAGCCGTATCCGGTGTGTGGCGACGTGGGCACTACACCAAAGGTGACCAGCAGGTCCTCGTTGCTCTCTGCGACCTCGAAGGCTTGCCGGAGTGCCGTGCGGAAGCTCTCCACGGGATGCATGATCTGATCGGCTGTGACGATTGCGACGACCGCGTCAGGATCACGGGCAGCGAGCAGGGCCGTCGGCCAGGCAACGGCATTGAGCGAATCCCGGCCCTCGGGCTCGCCCAAGATATTGGCGGCGTCGACCTCCGGCAGTTCCGCGGCGACGATGTGGGCGTAGTCGGCGCCGGTGCAGATCAAGACTTGCTTCGCCGGGACCACGCCGTCCAGCCGCTCGTACGCGATCCGTAGCAGGCTCTTGCCGCCGACGACTTTGAGCAACTGCTTGGGCATGTCCTGGCGCGACAGCGGCCAGAGCCGCTTGCCCGAGCCGCCGGCCATGATCAACACGTAGCGCATGCGGCTCAGCGTAACGGCGGCCCGATTTGTGCGCCTGACCCGCGACGCCCGTACGATCTGCGGTCATGGTGACCTCGATCGCCGACCGACTGGACACCCGCGTCCAGGGTGGAAGCGGCGGCGAGCCGCTGATCACCTACTACGACCTGGCCTCCGGTGAGCGTACTGAATTGTCCGCCGTGACTTTTGCCAACTGGGTAGCCAAAACGGCGAATCTGCTGCTCGAACTGGCGATCGGCGAGCGTGACCTCGTGCGGTTGGAGCTCAGCCACCGCCATCCCGGTCACTGGGTCACCTTGGTGTGGGAGGCAGCCTGCTGGCGGGTAGGAGCGACCGTGGCAGCGGTGGAGCCGAAGGGTCGGGTTGCTGCATTGGTGGTCGGCCCGGACTGGGCGGGCTATGAGACCAGCACCACCAGCGAGGTCATCGCCTGCTCGCTCCATCCGTTCGGGCTCGGCTTCGATGAGGAGCTGCCTACGGGCGTCATCGACTTCGGGTT
>JBKPML010000089.1:0-47999 GCA_046732135.1 Actinomycetota bacterium | reverse complement strand
CAGAACCGGGCAGTTGATCTTGCGGCCCGCGGACCGGTCGGCACGATCATCTTCGCGGTCCACTACAAGACCGGCGCGATAGTCCTCGAGCATCGCTCGTACGGTCTCGGGGTCCGTGATCGCTTCGAGAAGTTCTGCATGTTGCCGGCGCCCATCCGCCGGGCATCCGGCCTGTACCAGGCCAGTGGATCGGCGTTGATCACCCGCTCTGGAGTCTCCGGTTGCGCGAAGAGGAACCAGTGGAACCACCGCTCGGCAAATCTTGCGTCACAACGCTCCAGCGCCTCGAGAATCGGCACGCCGTCCATCACCGCGAGACTCGTGACCAGATCCGGATGATCCAGCGCCATCCGAAACCCGACATAGCAACCGCGATCATGCCCAGCCACGGTGAAATGATCATGACCGAGCGCTGGCATCAGCGTGGCCAGATCAGCTGCCACCGCCCGTTTCGACTGCTGGCGGTGGTCTGCCAGCACAGCTGGCTTATCTGACCGCCCGTACCCCCGCATGTCGGGGCATATCACCTGAAATCCGGCCGCTAGGAGCCGCGGGACCACCCGATGCCAGGTCGCACCGGTACGCGGATGGCCATGAATCAGCAGAACCGCGGGACCCTCCCCACCGAACCGAACCCGAAGCCGCAGCTCCCCGACATCGACCATTTCATCGCGGAGGCGCTCAAACACCCCGCGAGGTTAGCGCATCAGGACTTTGGGCCCCTGACCCGACGACTGGCCTAGTTTGAGACTGAGTGCAAAGGTGTTGTGCACCCACTTCTCTTCTGCCTTGGAGCACCATGGCCACCTCGACGGTTCCTGCCCAGACTCCCGCAACAACCAGCCAGCCGGCCGCCGACGCGAAAGATAACTTCACCGCAATCGACGCATGGTGGCGCGCCTGCAATTACCTGACCGTGGGCCAGATTTACCTGAAAGACAACCCTCTGCTCTCCAGGTCGCTGAGCCCGGATGACATCAAGCCTCGGCTGCTCGGCCATTGGGGCACCAGTCCTGGCTTGTCCTTTATTTACGCCCATGTTTCGCGGCTGATCCAGCAGAGCGGCCAGTCCTGCATCTATTTCACCGGTCCCGGGCATGGGGGCCCGGCACTAGTCGCCGCTTCCTGGCTTGAGGGCACTTACACCGAGATCTACCCCACCGTCACCAGGAACGCCGAGGGGATGCGACGGCTGTTCCGCCAGTTCTCCTCCCCCGGTGGCGTGCCAAGTCACGTTTCCGTACCGACACCCGGATCCATTCACGAGGGTGGCGAGCTCGGCTACGTCTTGGTCCACGCCTTCGGCGCGGTGATGGACAATCCCGACCTCCTGGCGATCGCCGTTGTCGGTGACGGCGAGGCTGAGACCGGCCCTTTGGAGGGCTCGTGGAAAGGAATCTCCTTCCTCGACCCGACCCAGGATGGGGCCGTACTTCCCATCCTTCACTTGAACGGCGCGAAGATCTCCGGTCCCACGGTTCTCGGCCGCAAGCCGGCCGAGGAAGTCCGCGGACTGCTGACCGGACACGGCTATCGGGTCATCGAGGTGGCTGGCGACGACCTGCCGGGGATGCACGTACGGTTCGCCGAAGCCTTGACTGATGCCTACGCCGCCATCCGGATGATCCAGCATGCTGCGCGCGAGGCTGGTGGGGTCGAAAGCCGGCCGAACTGGCCTTTGATTGTCCTACGGACGCCCAAGGGCTGGACCGGTCCAGATGTGGTGGATGGGGTACGCGTCTGCGGCACCTGGCGCTCGCATCAAGTGCCGCTATCCGGCGTTAAGAACAGCCCCGAACACCTTGGGATGCTGGAGGATTGGCTTCGCTCTTACCGGCCGGAGGAGCTGTTCGACGAGAGCGGTTCACCCAACGAATTGGTTCTTTCGGTGAATCCCCGCAGCGACCTGCGAATGAGCGCTACGCCGCATGCAAACGGCGGACTGCTGACACAGGATCTCGACCTGCCGGATTTCCGCGAGTTCGAGGTCACCTTGGCATCACCGGGAAAGCCGGTTGAGTCGACACGGCGGTTCGGCGAAATGCTCTCCGAGATCTACCGGCGCAACCCCACGACGTTTCGGCTCTTCTGTCCCGACGAGACCAATAGCAATCGATTGGGCGCGGTGTTCGCCGAGTCGGACCGAGGCTTCATGGAGCGGCTCGGGCCGGACGATGTCGACATCTCTCAGCACGGACGGGTGATGGAAGTGCTCAGCGAGCACAACTGTCACGGCTGGCTCGAGGGCTATACGTTGACCGGTCGGCACGGCCTCTTCGCCACCTACGAGGCGTTCGCCATGGTCTCGGCATCCCAGACGATTCAACACAGCAAGTGGCTGGCCGAGGCCAACCATCTGTCCTGGCGGGCCAAGGTGCCGAGCTTGAACATCTTGCTGACCTCGACCTGCTGGCGGAATGATCACAACGGGTTCTCCCATCAGGGTCCCGGACTCATTCAGTTGGTGATCAACCACCGCGGCGATGTGTCGCGGGTCTATCTGCCGCCGGACGCCAACTGTTTGCTGTCCGTTGCCGACCACTGCCTGCGGTCGCGTTCGTATGTGAACCTGATCGTGATCGACAAGCAGCCCCAACCGCAATGGCTGTCGATGGATGAAGCCATCGAGCACTGTCGCAAGGGTGCCGACATCTGGCCCTGGGCAGGCACCGACGACTTCCGGGAAGATCCTGACATCGTTCTGGCTTGCGCGGGTGATATCGTCACTATGGAAACCGTTGCAGCGGCGCAGATTCTGAGAGAGCGGCTGCCCGGCATGCGGGTCCGCGTAGTCAACGTCGTGGACCTCATGTGCCTCCCTCGACCACAAGATCATCCACACGGGATTCCAAAGACCTACTTCTGCGAGCTGTTCACCGACCACGTCGACGTGGTGTTCTCTTTCCACGGTTTCCCGGGGGCGATCCACCAACTGGTACACGGCCGACCCGACGCCGATCGGATCCATGTCCGTGGCTTCATCGAGCAAGGCACGACCACGACGCCGTTCGACATGACGGTGAAGAACAAGG
Organism: Actinomycetota bacterium; assembly: GCA_046732135.1. Taxonomy (GTDB): domain Bacteria; phylum Actinomycetota; class Actinomycetes; order Propionibacteriales; family Propionibacteriaceae; genus Microlunatus. The sequence continues at coordinate 44,967 of JBKPML010000089.1, read as the reverse complement.
CGTCTCGCTATCACCTCGTCATTGACGCGATCAACAACGCTTCCCGCACACCCGCCGGTGCAACGGACCTGATCGCCTGGTGTCAGGCCCAGCTTGCGGCGCATGATGCCTATGTGGTGGAGAACCTGGAGGACATGCCGGATATCCGCGATTGGAGGTGGCAGCGACCCGATGCCTGATGCGCCACAGATCAAGGTCTTCCTGCTCGACGATCACGAGATCGTCCGGCGAGGGCTGCGCGACCTGCTGGAGGCTGAGAACGATCTGACCGTGGTCGGGGAGAGTGGATCAGCCCGGGAGGCCGAACGGATCATTCCTGCCCTCCGGCCAGACGTGGCGGTGCTTGACGCCCGCCTTCCCGACGGCAGCGGGATCGACGTTTGCCGGACAGTTCGATCCCGTGACCCCGCCATTCATGCGCTGATCCTGACCTCGTACGACGACGACCAGGCCCTGTTCTCCGCGATCATGGCAGGTGCCGCTGGCTACGTGTTGAAACAGGTCCGCAGTACTGATCTTGTCCGGGCCATCCGTACGGTCGCTCGCGGGCAGTCGCTGCTTGACCCGGCAGTCACGGCTAAGGTGCTGGAACGCCTCCGAGCCGGACAAGACGAGCCGGATGAATTCGCCGCGCTGACCGAACGGGAAAAGCAGATCCTGCGGCTGATCGCCGAGGGGCTGACCAACCGCCAGATCGGCCAGCGGCTTTTCATCGCTGAGAAGACGGTGAAGAACTATGTCTCCAGCCTGCTTGCGAAGCTGGGTCTGGAGCGCCGTACCCAGGCTGCGGTCCTGGCGGCCAAGCTCATCCGTTAACGAACTGGAGTCGGACTGAATCGGCACCTCCTTTGCTTGGGGTGTCCCGCTGCCCCTAGCCTGAACAAATCTGAAGGCATGTCGTGAGCTCGTCGAAGGACGTTGGTCCCATCGGCTCGGGTCAGTCTCCCCTGCCTGGTGGGCCGCGGCTCGGATAAGGCTGGCAGGGCTGGGACCAAAAGGGAGGGCGATATGACCGCGCCAGATGCATTCTGGATGGCGTTGTCCGCCGGAGCTAACCTCCGAACGCTGGATCGAGTCGAATGCCTCAACTATCTGCCCGCTAAGCAGGTGGGGCGGCTGGGTTATGTCACCGATGACGGCCCGCGAATCGTGCCGCTCAACTACACGACGACTCCCGATTCGATCATCGTGCGGACGCTCGCCTACGGCGAGGTCGCCCGCTGTGCGGTCGATCAGCGGGTAGCCTTCCAGATCGACGACATCGATGAGTTCCACCAGACCGGGTGGAGTGTGCTGGTCATCGGAACAGCGAAACTTGTCAGCGTGGAAGACATGAAGCAGATCATGTACGTGGGCGCGCCCGAACCTTGGGCGGAAGGCCCGCGCACGCTGTTCCTTCAAATCCCACTCACCACCGTCACCGGGCGGCAGGTGATGGCGAGATGACTGACAGCCCGTCAAGCCTGAGGCGAGTCCTTGTCGCCTACTCGTCGAAGATGGGCTCGACCGCTGAGATCGCCGAGGCTATCGGCGAGGAACTGCGCAAGTCCGGCGCCGAAGTGGATGTCAGCGACGCCGGCACAGCATCCCCTCCGCTCGAGTACGACGCTGTCGTGCTCGGCAGCGCCGTCTATACCGGGCGATGGCTCAAACCGGCCAGGCGATACCTCAAACAGAACCGCAGGCAACTTGCCGGCAGGCCGACCTGGCTTTTCCAGAGCGGGCCTATTGGTAAGGGTGATCAAACAGCGCGCACCGAGCCGATCGGCAAGGTCGCAAGAATAGCCAACGAGCTGGGCATCGACCCGCCGATCGTCTTCGGCGGAAACCTTGATCCCGCCCGGGCAAAAGGTCAGATCGCCAAGTGGGTGGCCAACAGCGACGCCGCAGGTGACTACCGCGACTGGGACCAGATCCGCGGATGGGCCGCCTCGATCGCGCAGCAACTGGCGACCCCTGGGACGAGCTGACGCGACCCGACCTCCAATACCCGGCTACGTACAGATCGTGACTAGGGTGTTCCTGGGAGGTGTGCGGAGTGAGCACCAGCTCGGCGTTGATCTTGGTGATCGGCATCTTGGTGGCCACGTTGCTTGTCATCGCCGGCTTTGTGATTCCGATCTTTCTTGCCGGCGGGCCGCGCCCGCGGTCTCGAACGGGTGCCGGGTCTATATCCAACACACCGGCGAGCCACTTGATCGCAGGCGTGGCTTACTTGTTTCCACCGCTGGACTTCTCCCGCAGCCGGGGCAGCGTGCAGCGCCGGATGGCGCGCGCCTTTCAGCGAGTGGATGCTGTCGATCCATACGCCGCTCCGCGTCGGATCGGCACCGCCTTGTTGGACGCCGGCTTAGTGGACACCCCGACCACACTGCCCTCATCTGCGGAGCCAACGCTGGAGTGGGAGCCGGGCCGATCAGAGGCAATTCTGACGCCCAGCGCAGAGGAGCCTGATTCCATTTGGTCACGCCCTGAGACTGCGTCGGGGCTTTCAGCGGCGTCGGAGATGGGAGTACTCCCACAGCCGGCTGAATCGGGGCCGATTTGGGCCGATGCTGAGCCGGATGCGGAGTTCGGATCTGGGAGCGCAGATCCCGGAAGTTCAAGGTTTGATCAGCCAGATCACGAGCTACCAAGGGATGAGGAATGAGCGACCGCACCCAAGATTCGAGCGGCTACAAAGATCCCCTTCAGGTGTACGCCGAGGCCGATGCCGAAACCCGAACCATCATTGAGAAGGAACTCGACCGGATCAATGACCTCGATCGGCGTCACGCCGCGCTCAACTCGCAGGGACTCTTGTACGGGGTGATCATCACGCTTGCGTTCCTCGCCGCCTGCGTTTACCTGATCGCCACAGGTCACGGTGTGGAAGGCACCACTCTGGGAGTGATCTTCATTATCGGACTGGTAACGCTGGTAGCGGTGGGTCGCAGACGCTAACGGGGTACAACACCCGTATGGAATATCGCACGTTGGGGCGCAGCGGCTGCGCCGTCTCCAATCTCTGTCTTGGCACCATGACATTCGGAGACGAGACTGACGAAGCCGGCTCTCACGCCCAGCTTGATGCATTCGTCGAAGCCGGTGGGAACTTCGTTGACACGGCCAATGTCTACAGCTCCGGCACATCGGAAGAGATCATCGGCCGGTGGTTCGCCAACCGGCCGCCAGACGTCACCGAACCGGTGGTCGTGGCCACCAAGGGCCGGTTTCCGATGAACGATTCTCCCAACGGCTCCGGGCTTTCGACCCGGCATCTGACCCGGGCCCTCGATGCGTCACTGAAGCGCCTTGGCCTGGATGCCATCGACCTTTATCAGGTGCACGCCTTCGATCCTTGGACACCGCTCGATGAAACCTTGCGGACCCTTGATGGCTTCATCCGAGCGGGCAAGATCCGCTACTACGGCCTCTCGAACTTCACGGGCTGGCAGCTCACCAAGACGGTGTATCTCGCCCGCACGATGAACCTGGCCGAGCCGGTAACTCTGCAGCCCCAGTACAGCCTGATCGTGCGCGAGATCGAATGGGAGATCGTGCCTGCCGTACAGGAGGCCGGCATGGGGATGCTGCCGTGGAGTCCGCTGGGAGGCGGCTGGCTATCCGGGAAGTACTCCCGCGACCAACGGCCCAGTGGCGACACCAGGCTCGGTGACGACCCCAACCGAGGCATGGAGGCCTACGACCGGCGCGGGACCGAGCGCACCTGGCAGATCATCGATGCGGTGCAGAGCGTCGCAGAGGATCGAGCGATATCGATGGCGGAGGTGGCTCTGGCCTGGGTGACCGACCGACCGGCAGTCACGTCGACGATCCTCGGGGCGCGGACGACAAAACAGCTGGCGACCAACTTAAGGGCGGCCGACCTACATCTGACAGCAGAAGAAACGGCTGCGCTGGACAAGGCGAGCGATCTTGGTGCGACCGACTATCCGTACGGAGAGCTGGGTGTTAACCAACGCGACCGCCGGCTCGGTGGCCAGTAAGCATCTCTCTAACTAACGTGCGGTGTCGTTGGGGGCAGGACGCGAGATTGAGGCTGCATTCATGTCACGACGTCCCGATCTGAATCGTCAACAGCTTGACGGATCCGAACACGAGGTTGTGGCTGATGGACGACAGGGATTGGCTGGCCGCACGGTTCGAGGAGAGCCGCAGCCACCTGCATGCAGTGGCGTATCGCATGTTGGGCTCGACCAGCGAGGCCGACGATGCCGTACAGGAAGCCTGGATCCGGCTCAGCGGCTCCCACACCGACGACGTCGAAAACCTGCGGGGCTGGCTAACCACGGTGATCGCCCGGGTGTCATTGGACATGCTGCGCTCGCGATCAGCACGACGGGAGGAGGCGCTGGAGGCCCACACGACCAACGCGGCCACCCGCGACGCTGCGGCCGACCCCGAGTCCGAAGCGGTCATGGCCGATTCGGTCGGCTCCGCGCTCCTCGTCGTGCTCGAGACACTAACTCCCGCGGAGCGATTGGCTTTTGTTCTGCACGACCTGTTCGGTGTGCCCTTCGAGGAGATCGCCCCCATCGTCGGGCGGTCCCCCGAGGCCGCCCGTCAACTGGGGAGCCGCGCCCGTCGACGAGTCCAGGGGACAGACGCTTCGAACGCCGACCGGCGCCGGAAACGCGAGCTAGTCGCCGCCTTTCTCGCCGCATCCCGTGAGGGCGACTTTCACGGGTTGCTGGCGCTCCTTGACCCAGATGTTGTGCTGCGCGCTGATCGGGCTGCCGTGCGGGTAGGCGCCGCACGTGAGCTCGTCGGAGCCGCCGCTGTCGCGAAGACTTTCGCGGGACGTGCGCGTGCTGCACAAGTTGCGACAGTGAATGGCGATCCCGGCGCGATCTGGGCCTCGGGCGGCAGGCCTCGCGTCGTCTTCAGATTCCGGATCGACGGCGAGAGGATCACTGAGATTGAGCTACTGGCCGAGCCGGATAGGCTTCGCGGACTTGAGCTCGACCTGCACTGAGGAATTGCGACGCGCGGCCTAGGTCGGTGAACCCGCCAGCTGCGCGGTTCCGTCTTCCTCAATCGTCGGCGCGCCTCGCGCCGGCCGTACCCACACCGGCGCGCCTTCGATCAGACTCAGTGCCTCGACCTGGCCCGGGGTGAGCTGCGCCCAGAAGTTCGAGTCGGCGCTGCGGAGGTCTGCTCGCACCTCGAATCCGACCCGTTGCAGCCGTTCTACCTGAGCTGCGACTGTGCCGTCGTGCGGGGTCTGGAAAACATCGATGTCGTGTGGCCGTAGCAATCGTCCGTTGAGGCGAGTGACGGGCCCGAGGAACTCCATCACGAACTCATTGGCGGGGCGGTCGTAAAGGTCGTTCGGTCCGCCAACCTGTTCTACCCGCCCGGAATTGATCACCACCAGCTCGTCGGCGACCTCCAGTGCCTCCTCTTGATCATGAGTTACGAAGACCGTGGTGACGTGGACCTCGTCATGGAGCCGCCGTAGCCAGTCGCGCAGTTCTTTGCGGACCTTGGCATCCAGGGCCCCGAACGGCTCGTCGAGTAACAACACTTTCGGCTCGGCGGCCAATGCGCGAGCCAGCGCCATCCGTTGCCGCTGACCACCAGAGAGCTGGGACGGCATCCGGTTTGCGAATTGATCAAGATGGACAAGCTCGAGGAGTTCGTGCACCCGCCGCCGGATCTCAGCTCGCGGGCGCCTGCGGACCTCCAGCCCGAACGCCACATTGCGGTAGACGCTCAAGTGCTTGAAGGCGGCGTAGTGCTGGAACACGAACCCGACGTCGCGGCGCTGCGGCGGCAGTGAGGTCGCGTCGGATCCATCGATCCGCACAGTTCCACTGTCCGCCTGGTCAAGACCGGCGATGATCCGCAGCAGGGTGGACTTGCCGCCGCCACTCGGTCCCAGAAGTGCCGTCAGCTGCCCGCTGCGTACGTCGACGCTTACATCCTCGAGCGCGACGAAGTCACCGAAGCTCTTTGAAATGTTCAGGGCCTGGATCCCCATACTTCTCCTATTGCCTTTCCTTGGGACGCAAGATCGCGACCACGACGATGCACAAGATGGCGACCGCGACCATGACGAAGCTGATCGAGTACGCCCCTTGCTCGTCAAGATCGTTGTAGCGCTGAGCGGCCAACAGGGGCATGGTCTGGGTGGATCCCAGCACATTGCCGGCTACCACCCGCACGGCGCCAAACTCCCCCAGCGACCGTGCCAAGCTGAGCACAACGCCGTACGCCAACGCCCAGCGCACGCTTGGCAAAGTCAGCCGCCACAAGCGTTGCCAACCGTTGGCACCAAGTGACTTGCCGGCCTGCTCCTGTTCCATGCCGATCTCTTCGAGCACGGGCACCAGTTCCCGCACAACGAGCGGCAGTGAAACGAAGCAGGTGGCAAGAACGATGCCCGGCTCGGCGTAGATGACCTGAACCCCTAGCTCTTGCAGCGAACCACCGAACCAACCGCTGCGGCCATACACCAAGATCAGGGCGAGGCCGGCAACGATGGGCGAGACCGACACTGGCAGGTCGATCAAGGCACTCAACACACTGCGGCCGGGGAATCGATACCTCGTCAGCAGCAGTGCAGCCGTCAGGCCGAAGATCGTGTTGATCAGCACTGCCAACCCCGCCGCCCGCAGTGACAGGCCGATCGCGGCAAGAGCTTCGGGCGAGGTGATCGACTCGAGGAATGCGGCGATGCCGTCGGAAAAGGTCCGCCCGATCATGACGCCGAGCGGAAGCACGACGAGAATCGTCACGTACAAGATCGCCACGGTACGCAGCCCCCAGCGAGTTGCAACCTGCCCCGCCCGAGATCGACCGTCGGCGATTGTTCGCACCTCAGCCATGGCTTGACGCCCGTCGTTGTATGACGCCCAACAAGATGATCACGATCAAGGCGACAATCAGCAGCACCGTGGCAACCGCCGATGCCCCGGCGAGGTTGTCATTTTCGATCTGGCCGAGCATTCGGGCCGACGCGACCTCCGTACGCCGAGGCAGACTGCCCGAGATCAAGATCACCGAACCGAACTCGCCAAGCCCTCGAGCGAATGACAGCGCAGCTCCGGCCGCCATTGCCGGTGCGATATTAGGCAGGATCAGCCGCCGGAAGATCGTGAACTTCCCCGCTCCCAGGGAAGCACCGGCCTCCTCAACTTCGGCGTCCAGCTCCTCCAAAACAGGCTGCACCGCCCGAACGACGAACGGCAAGGTGACGAAGAGCAGGGCTACGAAGATGGACCATCGGGTTTGCGCCAAGGTGATGCCGATCGGGCTGTTGTTGCCGTACAACGCGATCAGCACCAAGCCCGCCACGATGGTGGGCAAGGCAAATGGCACGTCGATCACCAAGCTGAGCAGCTGGCGACCCGCAAACCGGTCGCGTACCAGCACCCAGGCCACCAGTGTCCCGAACACGGTGTTCACCAGGGTCGCGGCCGCGGCTGCGATTACGGTCAACCGAATCGCGGCCGCCACTGCCGGGCTGGTGATGGTGTCGACGAATGCGTCTAGTCCATTCTCCAGCGACGTGAAGAGCACGGCGGACAACGGGAGGATGACCAGGATGCTCATCCACAGCATGACAATGCCGAGGGCCAGACCTGAGCTTCGCCCGAGCCGTTGGACACCCTCTGGGGGCGGCTGATGCTGCGGGCCGCGAGAGGGCGCCGCAGCGGCCGGCCCGTCGTTTTGGATTCCGACGGAGCCGGCCGGTGCGACAACCAGAGTGCTAGTCGTGGTCACGCCACTCCGCTAGCGTCCTGGATCTTGGTCACGATGCCGTCCTGTTCATCGAAGAACTTCTTCGACACCTCCGACCAGCCACCGAGGTCATTGATGGTGACGAGCTTCTTCACCGCTGGGAACGGGTTAGCCGGATCATTGGCGCCCCGTACCTCTTCGGGCTGGACAGACGGGTTCAGCGGACGGAATCCGTGCTCGGCGAAGATCTTCTGGCCCGCGTCTGAGATCACGAAGTCGAGGAACTTCTTCGCGCTATCCGGAGCACTTGTCGTCACTGCCCCCGGGTTTTCGATCTTGAAGGAGGTGTCGGGTATGACGTAGTCGAGATCTGCGCCGTTCTGCCGGGCGGCGATGGCCTCGTTCTCATAGGAGATCAGCACGTCCCCCGTACCGCTGGTGAAGGCGCTGGTCGCCTCGCGGCCGCTGGACGGCAGGCTGACCACGTTCGCGTAGTACTTCGTCAGGTAGTCGATTGCTTCCTTCTCAGAACCCCCGTTGGCAGTGATGTGCGACCACGCCGCCAGGATGTTCCAACGGGCCGATCCAGATGATCCTGGGTTCGGCGTCACGATCTTGACTCCGGGCTTGATCAGGTCATTCCAACCCTTGATGCCGAGCGGGTTGCCTTTACGGACCGCGATCACGACGACCGAGGTGCTCACGATTCCCTTGCTGGCATTCGAGTTCCAATCCTGGGCGACCAGCTGCTTGTCGACCAGCTTGGTCATGTCCGAGCTGAGCGAGAAGCTCACGTAATCTGCCGGCAGTCCGGAGATCACCGCCCTGGCTTGGTCCCCACTGGCGCCGTAAGAGGACTTCCAGGAAACTCCCTCGCCCTCCGGCGTGTCAGCGAAGGTCTTCTGAGCATCGTCGTAAGCGGCCTTCGGTACGGAGAAGGCAACCAAATTGAGTCCGGCATTGTCAGACGACCCCGAAGCGGAGGAACCACCGCAGGCAGAGAGGAAGGCCATGATCACGACTGAAAGAAACGCGACGAGCTTGGCCCATCCGCCTGCAAATCGCTTCTTCTTCACTATCGGCTCCCAAAAGTAAATCCCGACTGATCTAGTCGGGATAATCGAGAACTCTGCCAGCCAAACCCGGTCATTAGGTATTCGTCTCACTTCCCGGACGTGTGTCTCAAAGCAACGCTGGCCCTTGACAACTGCGAGTCGCCCGCCGACTGGCCCACCCGGCTTGGGCCGTTGCGCGGCGTGTCGCGCAAACTAGGAGTTTGTTTTCAGGTCTCCGCCGCCGGACCACATCACCGGCGTTAAGAATTCCTTGTTGGGGTAAGTCGAGTCGCCGTGATGTTGAGGAGCGGTTTGCTGATGGCGCGTTGGTCATGCGTGTAGTTGTCACGGGAGGTGCCGGTTTCGTCGGCTCCCACTTCTGCGAACGCCTGCTCAATCGAGGAAACGAAGTCGTCTGCGTCGACAACCTCGCCACCGGGCGGATGGAGAACATCGCGCATCTACTGCCGGATCCTCGGTTTGAGTTGCTTCGATGTGATGTGTCGGTGGATATTCCGGTCGATCACCGAGTGCACGCCGTTGCTCACCTTGCCAGCCCGGCCTCTCCACCTGACTATCTGCGGCTGCCGCTGGAGACGCTCGCCACCGGCAGCCGCGGTACCGAGAACGCTCTGCGGCTCGCTGCTGCGCATGATGCGCGTTTTCTCCTCGCCTCGACCAGCGAGGTGTACGGCGACCCTGCCGTCCACCCGCAACCAGAGGAGTACTGGGGCCAGGTGAACCCCATCGGCCCTCGTAGCGTGTACGACGAGTCAAAGCGGTTCGCCGAGGCGGTCACCATGGCATATCGGAGGGCCTTGGGCACGAATGTGGGTATCGCCCGGATCTTCAACACCTTTGGACCGCGGATGCGACCGCACGATGGCCGCGTCGTGACCAACTTCATTGCCCAGGCGCTGCTCGGCGATCCAATAACCATTTACGGCGATGGCAGCCAGACGCGTAGCTTCTGCTATGTGGATGATCTTGTCCGCGGACTGCTGGCCCTTCTGGACTCGAATGAGTCGGGCCCGATCAACCTGGGCAATCCAACGGAGCGGACCGTTGCCGAGTTCGCCACTCTGATTCTTCGACTGACCGAATCATCATCGACGATCGAATACCACCCACTGCCGGTCGACGACCCAACCCGGCGTCGCCCGGTGATCAGCCGGGCAGAGCAGTTGCTGGGTTGGCATCCGGAGGTTCCGCTCGAGGATGGCCTGCGCCGAACTGTCGAGTGGTTCCGCACCCAGCCCGAGGACGTCCTCGCGGCACGAACTGCGATTGCGGGCGGTCAGCTCGACGGACATCAAAGCAGCAGGATGCGGGTAGATCAGCGGCCCAACGGTCAGGCTTCCGCACACAGTGGGACCTTGGCTGGGAGGGCCCCCCGCCCTGACCCCTCCCGGTAGCCTGACTGGGTGGTAGCAGAGGCCGGTGGGTCGCTGCGCGTCGATAACCGCCTGACGACGGTGCGGCCGCTGTCGTGGCGTTGGATCGCGCTGCTGGCGGCCATCGCTGCAATCTTTCTCGGCCTTCGCGTTGTGCATGCGAATCAGCCGCGCCTCGTTCCCCTCACCCGGTCCAGCGAGAACCTGGTTGTCATTGGCGTTGCCGGACATTACGCGTTGACGCCAGTCGATAAGGCTGCACTGGAAGCCCACGTCGGAGCAGCACAGCTGGGCGCCGTCTCGGTTCGGCCTCGCTACATCGGAGACTGTGCGGCCGCTGGCTGGGCGTCCTTGGGTGCTGGCCGCCGGACGAGCGTAGGAGGTCTTTGCGCTCCCGAAGTCCGGCAGAATCGCGTGCTGGATTGGCCGCAATTGCTAGCGGCGGCCGGGAGCCGCCAGGGCGACGCGCAACTGGGCACATTGGCCCGACTCAGCAGCGGCTGCATCAGGGCGGTCGGGCCAGGCGCGGCACTTGCCGCGGCACGGCCCGACGGCACCTTGGCCGGCTACCAGACTGTCGAGGAGTTTCTGTCCGCTGGCGAACCCACCGTTTGCCCGCTCACACTGGTCGACGCCGGTACTGATTCCGATCAAATCATCGGCAAGCTGGCCGGACGAGAAGGCGTAACCATCATCCTCTTGGGCATCGGACCAGTTCCTGGGTCCCGGGATCCCCACCTGCAGGTGATCTATCGCCTGGGCGCTGGACCCGAGGGTTGGCTGAGCTCCGGCAGTACCCGACGAACCGGAGTGGTGACACTCACCGATCTAACTTCCACATTGCTTGAGTCAACAGGTCGGCCGGAGCAGGCCTCCGGTGCCCCAATAGATGGCGCACCAATTGAGGTTGTGCCTCGCCGACTTTCTATTGCTGACGAAGGAGAACACCTGGCGGCGCTCACCGCCCTCTCAGATGATGTGTTGGTCGGCGATGCAGCGCTGGCAGTCGGTGGTGCCGTGCTCTTCGCCCTCTTGGTGGCAGGTCTCTTGCGACGCCGGCTCCGCCTGCCCCGACTGATCCTGGGCTTTGGCACCATCCTGCCTGCAGCCATGCTGCTCACCGGAGCTGTGCCGTGGAATCGATCAAACCTGCCCTGGTTGACGCTCATCGCGTTGATTGCAGGATGGGGGGTGCTGCTGACGGCATCAGTGTTTCGGGTTGCGAGGTGGATTTCGATACCGGTTGCTATGGCGGGGGCTGCAATTTGCTACGCAGCTTTTACCGCCGACGCGGCTTTGGGCGCATTGATGCAGCCCGGCTCGCTGCTCAATTCCAGACCAGTTAACGGGGGACGTTGGTACGGGTTCGGCAATGTGGCATTCGCCGCTTACGCGGCCGCTGGACTGGTGCTCGCAGCCTTATCAGCCCATTTCCTGCAGAAGGCCGGGCGTCCGCGTGCTGGGCTCCTGGCCGTAGTTGGAATCGGCTTAGGGGTCGTGGTTTGCGACGGCTGGCCATCCATGGGGGCAGACTTCGGTGGAGTCTTAGCGCTGACTCCGGGCCTGGTTTACCTTGCGCTGCACGTCTCGGGAGCAAGAATCACGTGGCCAAGAGTGCTCGGTTTTGGCGCGAGTGCCGTGGCGATCGCTGCCGCTTTTTCTGTACTTGATTGGCTCCGTGGTCCCCCGGCTCGCAGTCACCTCGGCGGATTCGTACAACGGGTCGTCGATGGCGACGCAATCGACATCGTCGTTCGGAAAGGGATGGCCGCGGGCGAGTCACTGCTCAGCCCGCTAGGAGCCGTTGGTTTAGGCGGAATCGTGCTGTGGATCCTGATCTTTTCCCGGCTCGTACCTGCCCTGAGAGCAGAAATTCCAATCCTTGGGGCGCTTTCAGTCGCCGCGCTGATGACTGCAATTCTGGGAACGCTACTGAACGACGGAGGCGCCAGTGTTTGGGTCACGCTGACAGCCGTATTCGGCCTGTACGCCGGTTCCCTTTGGTGTGAAGTCCGCGGGAACGCTTTCAGTGCAGCGGCGACCCTGAACGATTCCCGGATTGATCCTCCTCGGTAACGATCTTCCCGGCCGTGCGCACACCCGACCACCGCTCAACCTCGGCACGGATGTCTAGGACGTCGATCGGAGCCGAATTCTCATACTCTCCCCACTGCTCCCGCGGAAGCATCCACATCACCTCGAACTCGTTCCCGTCCGGGTCGGCTCCGTAGATGCTCTTCGTCGCACCGTGACTCGATTCGCCGGTGTAGGCACCGGCCTCGACAAGGGTTTGCCTGGCGGCGGCAAGCTCGTCGATGGTGTCGAGCTGCCAGGCGAGATGATAGAGACCGATGCCACCACGCCGCTTCGGCGGCGCTTTTGAGCCCACGCCGAACAGCCCAAGATCATGATGATTGTCGCCACGGGACAGGCGGAGGAATGCTGCGTTGGCGCGTGGCTCGCGAGCGGCCACCTCCATCCCGAAAACCTCCGTGTAAAAACGCAATGACCGGTCCAGGTCCGCGACGAAAAGGACTGCGTGATTAAGCCGTACAGGACTGATCGACATCACGGCAGCGTACCTTCGCTGGCTCTCACTTCCGCATATGCAGGCGCACGGTCGTCCCAGAGGGACCGGAACGGACCTGTACCAGGTCACAGACCTGGTTGGCCTGCCACAACCCGTCGGATGCGTATACTTTCAGAGATCGTCGCCCGACCAACACGTCATCGATGACCGTGTCGTCTGACACATCGCAGATCAACGCATCCGGCCGGTGCCAGATCCGAAGGACGCCTTTCTCGGCAGCACGATCAAGGCTCGCACCGGCAAGCCGACGAATAGTGCCAGCCAGGTCCGAAATTTTGTCCGACCGAAGTTCTGCCGCGTACGCATCGAGCGTGACAATGCCGAAGACGCTGTCCAAGGTGTCCCGCGAGAACATAAATTCGGTCGGCTGTCCTTCAAGATCGGGAAGCGCCGCGGTGAACAGCGCGTCAATATGGGTACGTCCGGCGTAGTGGGAGCTGCCCTCATAGCGGCTTCCGTCCAGTACCGCCAAGTGGCTGCGATGCGCCTCTTCCATGAGGGAGGCGTCAAGACCGGGCGCGTCGTAGGGGCAAATCAGCCAAAACGGCGTCTTCGGATCTACCGCGACATTGAGCAGTGCTTCATGCAACTGGCATTCGAGGATTTCCTCTGGGCCACGCCCGGCCCAGATGGGCTCACCGATGCCGCGCACCGGCCGATCTGTACCCGACCTGGAGTCCAAAAATTGCTGCCATGCGGGGATAATCCGCGCCGGGTTTCGCCCAAGCTGCGCCATATCGACGAACTTCACTTTGCGCGACTGTGCGCCCAGATTGTCGCGCAACCAGTTCGCGTGCTCCCGGATCAGCGCGACCATCACAGGCTCGCCAGCCGCTAAGCCCTCCTCGACGAACGGTCCCAGCACGGAGACGAATTGGCGCGCGTCGTGGTAGAGAAAGGCCTCGTGTCGGTAGCTCTGCTGGGATCGGGGCGGGCCATGTGGCATGAAACGTTCCTGACCAATATCGACTAGTCCGAGAGGGGCTGGCCCCCGAGCGCCACCTTCTCGGACCCAAGGCTGGTTTTCGATTACCGCACGATTGTAAACGATTGGCGGCAAGCGCGAGTTCACCCGAACGTCGGTGCTCTGCGCTTCGTCCACTGATACGGCCCCCCCCGTGAGCCGAACATGAGCCACCCACCCCTGACATTCAAGCCGAAGCGAGCTAGCCTCATTTCCGCTTGTCCCACTAGGAATGCTCGCCATGGCGGGTGGGTAAATGGGAGTCGGGGAAGGGAAAATGCGGCTCACGATCCTGTCGACGTATCCGCCGCGTCCATGTGGCATCGCGGTCTTCTCCTCCGATCTGCGCTCGGCGATTGTCGAGACCGCCTCGAGAAACGCAGTCGACATCGTGTCAATCGTGCGCAATCCCGGTCAGTCGCATCCACCGGAGGTCATCGCGACGATCCGGCAAGATGTGCTGAGCGACTACGCCGCGGCCGCGCGTGTGGTGATGTCCCGGGGCGCCGATGTGGTCTTGATCGAACATGAGTACGGCATCTTCGGCGGTGACTCGGGAGCCTTCGTCCTCAACTTCGTCAAAGAGCTCACTGTGCCAGTGGTCGTGACCCTGCACACCGTCTTGTCCGATCCGTCGCCACACCAGGTGCGAATACTGCGCCAACTGTGCGACCAGGCAACGCTTGTCACAGTGTTCACGGAAACGGCTCGCCGCATGGTCACCGAAGCACGGCTAGTCGATCCGGAACGCGTACGGGTCGTCCCACATGGGGCGCCCGACCTGCTGGCCTTGGCTTCCGAATCACGACCCGAGCCTGAGACGCCTGACAGGTCCCGGTGGTACCGGTCAGCCGGCCCGGCGAGCGAGCGAGATCTCACCCTACGGCAGCTGCGGAACCGTACTGTCTTGTCGACGTTCGGCTTGATCTCATCTTCCAAAGGGCTCGAAGTTGCGATCCAAGCCTTGCCACGAGTTGTGGCCCGACATCCGAACGTCGTCTACCTCATCGCCGGGCAGACCCATCCGGAAGTGATCAAACACGAAGGTGAGAGTTACCGCCTTCGGCTGGAGCGTCTAGTTCGTGATCTGCACCTTGCCGATCATGTCCTTTTCCTTGATCACTTCCTGACCGTCGAGGAGCTAGCGGTGCTTCTCGGCCAGACCGATCTCTATCTGACCCCGTACCGCTCGCGCGAGCAGATTGTCTCGGGCGCGCTCAGCTTCGCCGTCGCGGCCGGCTGCCCGGTGGTATCGACGCCCTACTTCTATGCCGAAGACCTACTCGGATCCGGTGCGGGTGTACTCGTACCGTTCGGGGACTCAGCCAAGCTAGGCGATGCCGTGATCGATTTTCTGGATTCGCCGGCCAAGCTGGCGACTGCTCGCAAGGAAGCGAGCCGAGTTGGCGCGGAGCTTGGGTGGCGGAACGTCGGGCAGACCACCGTTGAGGTGCTCGCCGAAGCGGTGGCTCAGAACCCAGCGGGAATCTCCGGCCGGCTGGCGGCCCTGGTCAGCTCACCGCAGATCCTCCCCCTACACCTATTGACGTTGGTCGACGATGTCGGGATCGTCCAGCACGCCCGCGGAATCATTCCGGATCGGTCGAGCGGCTACTGCCTGGACGACATGGCTCGCCTAGCCATCGTTGCGATGGGCCTGGAGCAGGAGTTCAGCGACCCGATCTACAAGCGGATGCTCGCCTCAGCGCTCGCGTACGTCGTCCATGCCTGGGATCCGACGGTGCCGGGAATGCATAACTTCATGGACTACAGCCGTCGCTGGCTGGACGAGCCCTATCTAGGTGATCATGTCGGCCGAGCCGCTTGGGCGCTCGGCACGGTGGCGGCCGCGCAGCCCCTACGGGACGAGGCTTGGCCGAGCCTGCGGCTGCTGATCGACATGTTGCCCGCCCTGCAGGCGGCCCAAAGCCGCCGGGAAGTGGCCTTCGCGATGCTTGGGTTGACCCGGCCTGCTCCCGAGGCGCTTCCGGGCGCCGCTCGCGATGTGTTGGGTGAGCTGGCCGACCGCCTCTGCGGGTGGTACGACGAGCATCGCCGTGGCGACTGGCTCTGGTTCGAACAGACGCTCACCTATGACAACGCACGGCTGCCGCAGGCGTTGATCGCCGCCGGTCATCGGATGGAGAACGCCGACATGATGAAGCGAGGGCTGGAGGCTTTGGACTGGTACGCCGACCAGTGCGGCCTGCATACCGACACGATCCGACTCGTCGGCAACCGGTGGCGTCGAGCCGGGGAGCCTCCCAGGCCGTGGTCCGAGGAGGGCGATGAGCAGCCGCTGGACGCTAGCGCCCTGGTAGAGGCGCTGGCTGAGGCGTCGGTCGCGACCGGGCAATCGGAGTACGGCGAAGAGGCAGTGCGCGCCTTCGAGTGGTTCCTAGGCCGGAATACTCCTGGCATCGCGGTCTACGACTTCGCCACCGGCGGGTGTCACGACGGCCTAGGCCCCGATGGTCTCAATCAGAACGAAGGTGCGGAGTCGACCCTGGCGTTCCTTCAGGCGGTGCTGGTCTTGGCAGAGGCCGGGCTGCAGGCTCCCATCCCGCGACTGCCTTGAAGCTTGCAATGCTCGGGCCCGTCGCCTGGCGGACGCCTCCTCAGCATTACGGACCATGGGAGCGGGTGACCGGGCTCCTGGCAGACGGGCTGGTGGCCCGCGGCGTTGATGTCACCTTGTTCGCAACGCTCAACTCGCAGACAACCGCGGAACTCGATGGGGTGTGCCCACGGGGTTATGCCGATGACGACGCTCTCGATGGCCGCGTCTGGGAGGCGATGCACATCTCGCATGCCTTCACTCGGGCCGGCGAATTCAACCTGGTGCACAATCACCTTGATTGGCTACCGCTGGCCTTCTCCGCACACTGCCCGGCACCGTTGCTGACGACGATCCACGGCTTCTCCGGTCCCAAGATCCTGCCCGCCTACCAGGCGGGCCGTTCGGCATATGTGTCGATCTCCGACGCCGATCGAACCCCGCAACTGCACTACTGCGCGACGATCCATCACGGGATCGATCTTGCCGAATTGCCGTTCTCCCCTGTCGGCGGCGACGACTTGGTCGTCCTCGGCCGGATCCACCCGGACAAGGGCACGGCGGAGGCAATCGAGATTGCCCGCAGAGCGCGTCGGCGCCTGATCATCGCCGGCATCGTTCAAGATCAGAACTATTTTGCTGAACGGGTGCGGCCGTATCTCGACGACGATCGGGTCAGCTATCTCGGCTCGGTCGGCCCAGCGGAGCGTGCCCAGGTGTTGGGATCCGCCGTGGCGCTACTGCACCCGATCGCGTTCGCCGAGCCTTTCGGCCTCTCTGTCGTGGAGGCGATGGCGACGGGTACGCCTGTGATCGCCTACCCGCTTGGCTCCATGCCAGAGATTGTCGATGACGGTGTGACCGGGTTCCTGGTGGGCGACGCCGCCGCAGCAGCGGCCGCTGTTCCGGCCGCGGCAAGCCTGGACCGGGCACAGATCCGCAGCGTGGCGGAGCGTCGCTTTTCGGTCGAACGAATGGTCGCCGACTACCTTGCTGTATATGCCTCGCTCCTCCGGTGAGATCAGTAATGAGCTTTTCCGTCGGCATCGAGGCAATCCCCTTTTAACACCCGACCGTTGGCCGTACGAGGTCAATGCGGTAATGAACGCCGGTGCAGCGCAGGTTGATGGCTCGACGGTGCTGCTGTGTCGGGTCGAGGACCGCCGGGGAATTAGCCACCTCACCGCCGCCAGATCCCAGAACGGGGTGTCGAACTGGGTCGTGGACCAGACGCCTCTGCTGGAGAGTGACCCAAACCTCTTGCATGAGGCATGGGGACTGGAGGACCCCCGACTCACCTGGTTGGACGAGCTGGACGCGTACGCCATCGTGTTTACTGCATTCGGCCCTGGTGGGCCCGGGATTTCCTTGGCCACCACCCGCGATTTCCGCACGGTCGAGCGGATCGGCATGATCCGCGCTCCAGAGGACAAGAATGGGGCATTGCTCTCTCGAAAGCTCGACGACCACTACATCTTGCTGCACCGACCCGTGGCCGCCCTGACTCATCGGTCCGATATCTGGCTGTCTCGATCCAAGGATTTGCATAGCTGGGCGCCGCCCGAACTCGTACTGGCCGCACGGCCAGGAGGCTGGTGGGACTCGGCGCGGATCGGTATTGGACCGCCGCCAATCGAGACACCTGAGGGTTGGCTGGTGATCTATCACGGCGTCAAGCACACGGTTGCCGGAGCCATTTACCGTGCCGGGCTTGCCCTGCTCGACCTTGAGGAACCAACCAGAGTCCTGAGGCGCTGCGCTGAGTGGGTGCTGGGTCCGCGGGAAGAATATGAGCTGATGGGCGACGTACCAGGTGTCGTCTTTCCGTGCGGAGCCATTCATAATGCCGCCACCGACGAGCTTCGGCTCTACTACGGCGCTGCCGACACCTGCGTGGCTATGGCGACAGCATCGTTGTCTGACCTGCTGGTATTCGTGCTTGAGCACGGACAGCCTGATCGGGCGTCCTGACTCGCCCCGGCTGGGTCGTTTCCCAACTTGGGATGACTCGCGGCCACGAAACCAGCCACCGGCAGGTCGTTTCCCAACTCGAGATGGCTCGCGGCCACGAAACCAGCCACCGGCAGGTCGTTTCCCAACTCGAGATGGCTCGCGGATACCAGGCCATCAAGCGCGCAGGTAGAGCAGGACCGCAAGGACCCGACGGGAGTCGCTTCGCGTCGATGGAATGCCGAGCTTGTCGAAGACGCTGGAAACATACTTCTCGACGGCGCGGAGCGTGATCACCAGTTTGTCGGCTATCCCCTGATTGGAGGTGCCGGATGCCATCAGCTCGAGCACCTCACGCTCGCGCGGAGTGAGCCGGGCCATGGGGTCGTCGCTACGTCGACGCCTCAGCAGGGTCGTGACGATCTTGGGATCGATAGCCGATCCGCCGGCGGCCACCCGCCGTACCGCGTCCACGAAGTCCTTGATGTCGCTGATTCGATCCTTCAGCAGATATCCGACGCCCTCGGCCGACTCCGACAGCAACTGCATCGCCAAGCCCAGCTCGACGTACTGAGAAAGAACCAGTACGGCGACGTCCGGAAAGTGCTGGCGAATCTGCAGAGCGGCACGCATACCCTCGTCGCTGTGGGTTGGCGGCAACCGGATGTCCACGATTGCGATGTCGGGCGGTTGGCTTCGAATCCGCGTCATCAAGTCGTCCGCGTTGTCGTACACGGCAACTACTTCCATGTCGGCAGCGGTCAGGATTCGCGTCAGACCCTCGCGCAGCAGCACGCTGTCTTCGGCGATTGCGACTCTGAGGTCTGCTACCGGCATGGGATCTCCGCGCGGACACGGGTCCCAATTCCAGCCTCCGACTCAGTCGTGAACTCGCCGCCGAGCGCCTCAACCCGATCCGCGAGCCCGCGCAGCCCAGAGCCCTTGCGCGGATCTGCTCCGCCAACGCCGTTGTCGGTAACGTCGACGACCAGCGCGTCCGCCGCCCGGCTCACCCTTACGGTCGCCGTCGAAGCCCGGGCGTGCTTGTCAATGTTGGTCAACGCCTCACTCGCGACGTAGTACGCGGCGACCTCCACCGACCCGGGCGGCCGGTCGCTGAGGTCCATCATCAGTTCGACCGGCAACGAGGCTCGGGCGGTCAGCGACTCCAGGGCCACCGGGAGGCCATGCCCGTTCAAAACGGCTGGAAAGATGCCACGGGCGACATCCCGCAGTTCCTCCAACGAGGCTGACACCTCGTCCCTCGCATGTCCCAGGCGTTCCTTGAGGTTCGGATCTGAAGTGGGGCTTTCGCCGAGCAAACCGAGCTCGAGGGACAGCGCCACCAGCCGCTGCTGGGCACCGTCATGAAGATCGCGTTCCAGCCGCTGCCGTTCGCGTTGGCCCGCCTCCAGGACTCGGACTCGCGAGCCATGGAGCTCCTTCAACCGGGCATGCAGCTCCGCTCTGAGCCTGCCGTTCTCCAGCGCAATTTCCGCAGCCGCGGCGACAGCGTCGAGAAGCTCGTACTCATCCTCGAGCGACCGATCGAAGATCACTGCGGCCATCGGGTCATTACCGCGACGAACGATCCGCACAGCTCGTCGCTCATCCGGCATCGGTGGTGGGATCTCCTTGCCATCCTGGTCGGCCCAGCTGCCGCGCTGTGGCAGCCAGTACGCCAGCCGTAAGGACGGGTCGCGGAGTGCCCGGCCCAATGCAGTCTGGAGATCCGTCGTAGGGTTCGCTCGAAGCTCGACCAGCAAACCGGCTACGTCACCTCGAGCCAGCCGCGCATCAAGCAGGGCGAACAGGAAGGCGATCGGAGCTAGCCCCAGCGCCGCGAACGTGATGAGGCGAATGGTCTCGAAGGCCGGCCACGAGCCAAGTCCCGCCAGGTAGAGCAGTGCCAGCATGACAAGCGACAGACCGAACGCGTCGACCACGAGTGCCGCAGGCCGTCGGCGGTGGCGTCCGGGAGACCGTCCCCGCACGTACAAAAGCACGGCGCCAGCAAGCAGGCAAGCCGCAATGAAGCTGAGCTGAATTCGCTCGATGACGTTGCCCGCCGCCACACTTCGAACAACCGAGAAGAGACTGTCCGGATTGACCCCGATGATGATCTTGAGAAGTTGCAGGCCGAGCGCCGCGGTGTAGCAGGCGATCACCAAGATTCGCTCGGGAGTCTTGCCGAGCCGTCCGGTCGGGAACGCGAGAAAGACATGCAGAAACATTGCCGCCGGCAACATGTCAAGCAGATGTCCGACGCTGTACACCAGTGGCTGGGTTGACCACTGCAGGGGGGTCAGTGCCATGGCGAAACCCGTGGCGATCATCAGCGGGCCCAGACGACTTGCCGGCCGTCGCCACCAAGCCAGAATGCCGCCGACGACATAGGGGATCGCGATCCAGCCGATAAGGAATGCCCGCAGACCGGGGCGGTTCAGTTGATCACTGGCGAGGGCGAGAATCAGGCTGGCGGTGACAACACCGATGCCGGCGACCACAATCGCCCACAGCATCCACGACTGCGGTGCCCGCGGATGCGGAGCTATGGCAGTACCTCGGTCGGAAAGCCGTCCCGCCGATGTCTCGGCCACGAGCTTCCTCCCTCCACCGCCGGCCCGCGAGTGGATACGGGGGCCATTGTCCTCCGTCCTTGCGGCGGTGGACATACCAGAAACCCGGCTTGTCTGTTCACTTGCTTACCCGCTAGTGCTTCTGGCGCTCGCAAGGAATGGTCAGAACAAGCAGTCATGGAACGCTGAGAGGAATCAGACATGAGCTTCGTTCGACGTCACCCCATGGTGTGCTTTTTCGTACTTGCCTATGCGCTGGCTTGGGGAGCGATCCCTTGGAACAGCTTTTTCGCACCCGGTGCCTTGATCGCCGCGATCGTCGTGGTGACCTTAAGCGAGGGGCTTCCGGGCCTACGCCGGGTCGGTTCACGGCTGATCCGGTGGCGGGTGAGCTGGATCTGGTACGCGCTCGCCATCGCCGTCCCGCTTCTGGTGCACCTGGCAGCCGCCTCGATGAACGTCGCATTGGGGGCGTCGCCGCCCTCGTCGAGCCTCTTGACACCCTGGTACGGGCTGCCGCTGGCGCTAGGTATGCACATCATCAGCCCGTTCGGCGGGCCGCTGATGGAAGAGCCGAGCTTCCGGGGCTACGCCCAGCCCGAGCTTCAGAAGAATCACTCCCGACTGGTGGCGACCGCGATCATGGCGGTTCTGATCACCGGCTGGCATGCGCCGCTTTTCTTCATGCCGGTGTTCGCGGCGCATCCGATCGGCTTCGTGACTACGGTCGCAGTCACGTTCTGGTATGCATGGCTGTTCAATCACGCATCCGGCAGCTCATTGCTGACCCTGATTGCACACGGAGTCGAGGGCGGCGTAGAAACCAATGACCTCTGGGCGCCCGGCGCTGATCTTGAGCGACTGAACTTCACGTATGCCATCGTCTGGTGCCTGGTGGCGCTTGGCCTACTGGTCTTCGACCGCCGGTTCTGGAACAAGACCGCACCGGCCGATCCGCCGGCGAAGGCCGAGAGCTCCAATGCGGCGGCGGCCGAGTCGAAGTAGCAACCGGTAGCCTTGTGAGCACGTGATCTTGATAGTCGAGTGCCTTGCTCGCTGGCTTTAACGGGAGGCTCACGTGGCCAAGCTGATCTACTCGGCGATAACGTCTCTCGACGGCTATGTCGCCGATGAAAACGGCAACTTCGAGTGGAGTATGCCGGATCCGGAAGTGCATACCTTCATCAATGATCTTGAGCGACAGGTCGGCACCTACCTGTTCGGGCGCCGGATGTATGAGGTGATGGTCTACTGGGAAACCGCTGACGCGACTTCGGATCAGGATCGATATTTCACCGACTACGCCAAGATCTGGCAAGGGGCCGACAAAATCGTCTTCTCGACAACGTTGGAGACCGTATCAAGTGCGAGGACCCAGATTGAGCGTGAGTTCGACCCGAAGGCGGTAGGGCGATTGAAGGCCGAGGCCGAACGCGATCTGAGCGTTGGTGGTCCGGATCTTGCCGCGCAGGCGCTCAAGGCCGGGTTGGTTGACGAGTGCCATCTCTTCATCAATCCCGTAGTCGTTGGCGGCGGTAATCCATCGCTACCCAGCAATCTCCACCTGGAGCTGTCGCTGCTGGACGAGCGTCGGTTCCACAACGGCGTTGTCTATCTCCACTATGGCGTCAAACCCTGACAAATCAGGAGGCGCTACTTCTTGCGAGACTTGGGCTGTTTCGGCGGCAGGCTACCGACGTGGGCCAACGCCAAGTCGACCCACTCGGTCGCTTGATCAGGCGGCATTGCCACGGGTAACGCCACATAGCCACTCATCGGCCGCTCAGCAGGTCCGAAGGGTGCACCTCCAGCGTTGCGCAGACCTTGTTGATCATCCGAGCTCAGCTTCAAGCCGATGTCGGAGCCGAATAGGCCCATGAACATGTTGCCGTTCACAAAGGCGCCGAGGTTGCCGAACATCGGTTTGATCTCGACGCGGTCATCTCGAGGGACGAGCGCCTGGAAGCGCTCCTTGTCAGCCTCGGTGGGCCTCGGCATCTGCATTTCAACTCCTTCCGACGGCAACCATCATGGCGCTTTCAGGACCGGCGTCAGGCCTCTTTCCGCACAAGGCGACGGGACTCGCACTTAGATCACTAGGGAATCGAAAGTGTGTTTGAATAGAGCAATGCGATGGACTAGTCAAGAGCTCTCCGACGCTGCCCCGGCCGACCCGAACGCACTGCCGGGACTGGAGCACGTGCAAAATCTTGTCCGAACGGTCCGTACGCCCGATTTCGACGGCATCACCTTCCATGAGGTGCTGGCCAAGTCAGCGCTGAACCGCGTCCCAACGGTGGCCCGGGTTCCGTTCAACTGGACGGTCAATCCCTATCGCGGCTGCAGCCATGCGTGCACATACTGCTTCGCCCGTCAGACCCACACCTATCTTGATCTGGATGCAGGCGCCGACTTCGACAGCCAGATCATCGTCAAGGTGAACATCGCAGAGGTGCTCGCCCGGGAGTTGCGACGGCCATCGTGGACTCGCGAGTCGGTGGCGCTGGGTACCAACACCGACCCTTACCAGCGGGCCGAAGGTCGATATCAATTGATGCCGCGGATCATCACCGCATTCGTCCAATCCGGTACACCGTTCTCCATTCTGACCAAGGGCACGCTGGCCCGCCGCGATCTGCCACTCCTGGCCCAGGCGCGGGCGCGCGTCCGAGTCAGCATGGCGGTCTCCATCGCGCTAGCCGATGAGGGTATCCATGAGGCACTGGAGCCGGGTGCGCCGACACCAAGGGCCCGCCTCGCCCTGGTCCGAGCCATCACCGATGCGGGCCTGCCGTGTGCCGTGCTCGTGGCGCCGGTGCTGCCGATGATCACTGACAGTGATGATCAACTCGACCGCATCCTCGAACTCGCCGCCGCGGCCGGCGCGACGCGCGCCACTGTGTTCGCACTGCATCTGCGGCCAGGAGCGAGGGAATGGTTCTTCCGTTATCTTGCGGCCCATCGCCCGCAGCTGGTCGATGCCTACACCGACCTTTACCGGGGTAGCGCGTATGTGCCACGCAGTTATGCCTCGGACTTATCCCGCCGGGCCACCCCGCTGCTGCGCCGTCATGGCCTGGACGGCTGGGGGGCGGATTAGCCGCTAGGTGACGCTGGTGGTGAAGGAGAGCGGCTGGAACGGGTGCCGCGGATGAACTTCGGCGCAAAAATGGCGATAGAAGCACCGAGATAGACCAGGCCGCTAGCCCCCCCGATTGTGGCGACCAGCCACACGGGGGCGCCGGCGGCCTCGGTGATCAGGGCTCCCAAAATTCCCGCGACGATTGCGTTGACGACGTTGATGAACATCCCGGTACTGGCCAGTATGTGACTTCCCACTGATCGGGGTGTACCCATGAGATAGGAGGCCATCAACCCAGCACGGTCGTCGAATGGAGATGTCACCAAGTACGACTCGATGCCGGGATCAAGATCAACGTAACCGCCTCGAAGCCGATTCATCCCGATGAGCATGGCTGCGTCGTCCGCGCTGGCGTTGTGTACCCGGAGGCTGGTCAGGGTGCCGAGCAGCAAGGCGGCAGCCGCCAAACCGATCGAGAGCACCAGGAATGCGTGCCCGAATCCCGCGGCTTGAGCGATGAGCGCCAGAACCACCAGTGAGGCTGAGAGCACCGTCAGATGGATGACGATCCGGCTCATCACCTCCGACCAGGTCATGCTCCGGGTCGCCAGGAGACTCCAATGCTCGGTCGCGAGGATCTGCACCCGTACCGAAGTGCCTGGACCGGGAGGTGGCGCAGCATGTACGG
The DNA here is from genome assembly GCA_046732135.1 of Actinomycetota bacterium. Classification (GTDB taxonomy): domain Bacteria; phylum Actinomycetota; class Actinomycetes; order Propionibacteriales; family Propionibacteriaceae; genus Microlunatus. The sequence goes on along the minus strand of JBKPML010000089.1, from coordinate 20,419 downwards.
CGCTCACCTCTGGTGTGTTCATTGACATGGATCAGCTCCTCCTCACGACTCAGTGGCGCCGCCGGGGATCCAACTAGACCCTCTTGGACTGCTGCGGCTGTCCACGAGCTCGTGCGTCGGCGCCGCGGCGCTGCTAGCTTCGGTCAATGGACGGTTTCGCGATTGACCGTGCGGACGGCCGCGCCGACGGCGAGGACTGGACCGAGGACTACGAGGATCTACCGGGCGACGCCAACATCTCGATCATTCTGCAATCGACGACCAAGGCCGGCATCGGACCACGGCTACACCAGCATCCGTACGCAGAGACGTTCATCATCCGACATGGCTGGGCAAATTTCACAATTGGATCCGAACTATTGCGAGGCCGGGCAGGTCAGGTCCTAGTGGTGCCCCCAAACACCCCGCACAAATTCGTAACCGGGTCGGATGGGTACGAGGCGGTCCATATCCATGCCAATCCGAGATTCGTCACGGAGTGGCTGGAGTAGTCATTTCCGAGAGCGCATCGGTGCCCGCTCTTTGCTGCAGCGCGCACCGGCGCTACAACGGGTGAAATGCGGCGAAACCTGAACCGGCCATCGGTCTGGATCGCTGCGGTCCTCGCCCTGGTCTGCGTCACGTTGATTGCGGTGCTGGTGGTCCGCGCCGAGGCGGAGGACGATCAGCCCGAGATAACGGTGATGACGCGCAACCTCTACATCGGTGCTGACATCACCCGACCTTTGCGGGCCGCTGACGGCCGAACCGGCCAGCAGGCGCTGCTGGATTTGGGTCATGCAAACCATGAGTTACGGCAGACCGTCGACCGCACCAGCTTCGCCGTACGTGGCCAATTGCTTGCCGCTGAAATCGTCGCCACTCGACCTGACCTGATCGGGCTGCAAGAGGTGGCGCTGTGGCGACACGGCCCACTGCAGCTGGAGCAGCTTGGACAGCTCAACGCCGAGGATGTGAAATACGACTTTTTAGCGATCTTGCTCGCCGATCTGGACCAGCGAGGCGTTGGGTACGAGGTCGTTCAGGTTCAACAGGAGTCCGATGTCGAAGCCCCCGCCTTCACCGGCAACCCCTTCACAGGGACTGCTGGTGCTGCCCGGGATGTTCGTCTGACGGTTCGGGATGTGATCTTGATGCGCCAAGGCAGTGGGATCCGGGTTACAGGAACCGGTGGTGCCCAATACGGTCAGGTGCTCCGTGTTGATCTTGCCGGGGTCCCGTTCAGCTTCGTTCGTGGATATGCGTGGGCCGATGCCGTTGTTGGTGCGTCACGTCTCCGATTTGTCACGACTCATCTCGAATCGCAGAACGACGACGTTGCGACGAGCCAGGCCCGCGAGCTGCTTGGCGCACTGGCGGCAGACAGCAAGGAAACGACGATCATTGCGTGTGACTGCAACGCCGCTCCTGGCCGACCTCGCGCCGGACGCGGAGAATTGTCGGCGCCGCCAACCACGTATCAGGTGCTCACTTCTGACCGTTTCACCGATCTATGGCTACAACAACCCAAGTCCGCAGGCGCCGGCCGTGGCGACACCGCCGGGCTGAGCGAGCGGGTCAATGATCCGACGGCCTCCAGCTTCACCCGCCGCCTCGACCTGGTGCTTGCCCGGCCGTCAGACTCCGGCCGGGTAACGGTCATTCGCGGTGAGGTCACTGGAAATGAGCTGACCGATCGGGATTCACGTAGCGGACTGTGGCCGTCTGACCACGCAGGCGTCGTTCTGCAGCTGGGACTGTACTGATGGTGCTCGACGCCCTGTCGCCGCAGCGACGCCGTCTCGTGCTCGCGATCGCTTCGCTCGTCCTGTTGTTGATCACTGTCATCGTCGTGACAACTTTGATCCGCTCCAGGTCGAGCTCGATTTCGCCGGCGACGCAGTCAGAACCTGGTCCGGTGATCCTGGTTCCCGGCTACGGAGGCAGCGTCGATTCGCTTCGGCCGCTCGCGGACGCGGTGCGCTCGACGGGCCGTACTGCCATTGTGATGTCGCTGGTCGGCGACGGTAGGGGTGATCTGCGGGTGCAGGCGACGCGCCTCGGCGAGGTCGCCGACCAGGCCCGCCGTAGAACTGGCGCACCATCGGTCGACGTGATCGGCTTCTCAGCCGGCGGTGTGGTCGCTCGGTTGTGGGTAAAGGACGATCGAGGCGATTCCGTTGCTCGCCGGGTCCTCACAATCGGGTCGCCGCACCACGGGACGAGCCAAGCCGCTCTCGGCGCAGGCCTGGCGGGCAGCTGCCCGGAGGCGTGCCAGCAGCTCGATCCTGACAGCGACCTGCTGCGTCGGCTCAATGCCGGTGATGAGACGCCGGACGGGCCACTGTGGGCGACCGTTCGCACAACCGCGGACCGTGTTGTCACCCCGGTGGACTCGGCCGCCCTTGATGGTGCGCTGAACGTTGTCGTGCAAGATCTGTGCCCGGCGTCCACTACGAGCCATGGCGAACTGGTCCGCGACCCCGTCGTCCTGGCGACGTTGAACTCGACGCTCGGGACTGGGCCGCCCCGAGAACCCACTGAGGTCAACTGCTAATCAGTGATGTCTTTTGTGGTGAAGCTCGCCCAGGCGGCGAGCGCGAAGACAAGCAAATAGCTGAGCTGAACGATCAACCCGCGCTGTACGTCACGCCACAAAATCGGGTCACGGAACAAATCAACGAACGCCAGCCAATAGCGCGTCGGCAGGTACGGATGCAGCGCTGTGGCCGCGTCCAGCCCGAGCAACACGGTAGACGCGATTAGCACCCCGACCGTTCCGAGCGCTGCGGCGATCGAGGATGTCGTCAAGGTCGAGAGAAACAGGGCAATCGCCGCGACACCAAGCATGCAGATCACTACATATCCCAGCGCCAGGACCGTACGCCAGGCTAATTCCTCCCGAGTCAACGTCGAGCCACTGAGACTCACAGTTCCGAGATTGACCGTTCCGGTGGTTGGGGGCTTGCCGAGCAGCACGCGGCCCTCGACATACGACACCCCGGCCACGATAAGTACCGCAAGCAGCACAAATGCCACGACTGTCACGAGCTTGGCGAGCAGTAGCTGGGTACGCCCGACGGGCCGGACGAGCAGGTAGCGCAGTGTGCCGGTCTGGGTCTCGCCCGCAATGGCATCGCCGCCGAGCACGGCGACGGCAATCGGCAGGAACAGCGGCAGCACAACGCCGAGTGCGGCAAGCGGGAACAAGGTGCCGTCGGTCAAGACGGCGGACAAAAATGGCGGCCCGGTGCCAGGCCTTGGTCCGAGCTCGGTAACGGCCAGCAGCACTGCAACCAGAGTGGGCAAGGCGACGAGCATCGCGATGATCATCCAGGTGCGCGGTCTGCGCAGCATCTTGATCAGCTCGACCGCGATCATCGTTGGGCCCCCGCCTCCAAGACGACTTGCTCTAACTCTCGACGGTGAAAGCCGATCTCCGAGACTCGCACATCATGGCCGACCAAATAGGCGTTCAATCCGGCCGGGTCGTCAGACTTCACGAGCAGGCGCTCGCCCTCCACCAGGACGACCGCGTCTCCCAGCAGGGTTGCGCATTGGAAGGCATCCGGGGTGCGGATGGCCACCAGTCCAGTTGGCCGCAGCAGGACGTCGAGCCGCTCCTGAAGCACGAGCCTGCCACGGTCGAGGACGCCTACTTTGGTGCACATCTGCTCGACCTCGGCGAGCAGATGGCTGGAGAGGAAGATCGTCGTTCCTTGCCGGTTGAGGTCGAGCAGAAGCTGGCGAATCTCGAGGATGCCCTGCGGGTCCAGGCCGTTGGTCGGTTCGTCCAGTACCAACAGCTGGGGGCGACGCATCAGCGCGGCCGCCAGACCGAGCCGTTGACGCATGCCCAACGAATATGCACGAGTCGGCCGTCGGTCGGCGGGATCGAGCCCGACCTGCTCCAACGTGTGCCCGATGTGAGCCCGCCGCTCCTGTGTCGCGCTGCGATCGGAGCCGGTGGCGTCGAGCAGGGCGAGGTTGACTCGGCCGGATAGGTGCGGGTATGACCCCGGACCTTCCACCAGGGCACCGATGTGCGGCAGGACGGCTTGACGTGCGGCGGGCATCGGCCTGCCAAGCACCGTGGTCTCACCGGAGGTCGGCAGGACAAGACCCAGCAGCATCCGTACGGTCGTCGTCTTGCCCGAACCATTTGCCCCGAGAAAACCGTAGACGTCACCCTCGGCCACGTCGAGGTCCACGGCGTCTACCGCTCGAAGGTCGCCGAAGCGTTTGGTCAGCCCCCGAGTGCGGATGACATGTCCGTTGGTCATGGCCCGGTCGATCACGACTGCTCCAGAAGGTCGGCGGCCGCGAGCTGGAGCGTCTCGGAAGTCACCGTGCCGGCAAGGAGAAAGCGGACGCCGTCCGGGCGGTATCGGGTCAGCAACAATCCCACCGGGCCGACGCTCGAAACCGTTCCGACCTCGGTTTCCTTGCCCGTGCCGCTTTCACGGAGCCGTTGCCGGAGTGGCCTGGCCACCTCGCGACGCAGCGGCAGTGCGATCAATGTTGTAGGCCCGCGGCCGTAGACGCCGACTGCGGCGGGGTCCTCGCCCGTACGGGAGCTGAGGCCAGCCAGGGAATTCGGCAGATCGGCGGGTGCAAAGGCGTTGGCCGCAGCGGCAACGTCGACGGACTGGTCGTAGTTGACCCGAACGCCTGCAGGTATGGAGAACTTCGTGAGCTCTTCGGCAGGAGTACCCAGTTGGAGCTCCTGGAGCGTCGTGGTGAGTACGGGACGCCGGTCCTCCATGCCATACAGCTCGACGCGCAGCGGCAGTCCACTGTCCGGGTCGGCCCATACGTCGACGCGACCCACTGTGGTAGCCGTCTGATGGGGAGCAAGACGCACGCCGGCGGCGTCGATGCCTGCGACCCGACGTTCGGGCAGCCGCGTCAGCTCCTCGTCGCGCACTCCCTGCAGCATGGACCGGCCCAACGTCGGTGGTAACAAGTCCGACGCGTCGGGCAACCGGATCTCTGACACGGGGGAGATCGTGGCGGTCGCGGACTCGAACACCCAGCGGATCGACATGTCGCCCTGTCGGAAGAGATCGGCCTCCCCCGTGCTGCGGATGCGGTCGACCCGCCAGTCGCGGGCGCTACGCCACCAGACCCGCAGGTCGTTGCTCTCGCCGAGCAGCTGCGCGAGGTTCGCGAATGAGTCGCTGTCAGGCACGTCCAGCGTCCCCGCCGTCTCGACGAAACCTGCCCAGGCAACGGGCCCGGAAGCCTGGATCCGCTTCGCTAGCTCCGTCGCGGATATGTCAGAAGGGGCTGCCGGGCGACCTTTGATTACCAGGGATGCCACGACGAGTGCAGCCGCGGTGATCAGCACGATCAACCAGCGACCTCTCACGGCTGCCACTGTAGGTCGACGTTTCGAACGTCACCTTTGTTCCTGTCGCAAATGCACGGCGCGCAACCGCGCAGGCCGAGAGCAAGCAGCTCGGAGTTTTGGAACCATGTGTTTGGAACGCTGTCAGCCCGGGGATGGGGGATCCAGGTGGGCACCTTGAAGCGCAGATTCTTGCGGATCGGCAATCGGCTTGGCGTCTGGCTTTACCGCGTCTCCAATGGGCGACTTGTGGGCGGCGCCAAGGACGTCACGGTGATGATGATCACCACCCCAGGCCGACGAACGGGCATCCCGCGCTCCACCTGTGTGCGCTACCTCGACGCCGCGGAAGGATTCGTCGTCTGGGGAACCGGATCGGGCTCTCAGCGCGATCCGGACTGGTTCCGGAACCTGCGCAAGGTTGCTGTGGCCGATGTGCAGGTTGCTGCCAGGACGATCAAGGTTCGACCTCGTGAGCTCACGGGTGACGAGCGAGCCTTGATGTGGAGGGACGTCATACTCGCCCGGGCTCCGGAAGTCGAAAAGGTAGCGACGAAGGCGGGCCGCACAATTCCAGTGGCGGTCCTGGAGCCCATCGATCAGCCGTCTGTTAATTGACTATGGGATAGCCGTACTCAATACTGCTGTCGTGACCAGCACCGCTCAACGGGTGCATCGTCGTTATTCGTCAAGCCACCGCGAAGCGCAGGCCCGGCGCACGCGTCGACAAATCGTCGACGCTGCGGCCAAACTGTTCCTGGCCAACGGTTATGCCGGTACGACCATTCGTGGCATCGCCGCCCAAGCGAACATCTCCGTGCCAACTGTCGAATCGTTGTTCGGCACGAAGGCCCGAGTGCTCAAAGCGGCGATCGACGTCGCGATCGCCGGCGACGACGAATCTGTGGCTGTACTTGATCGAGATTGGACCGACACGGCAAGGCAGGCGCCGACTGCCGAGGAATTCCTGTCGATCACTGCTGGGGTTATCGGACCCGCGCAGGCGCGATCCGCCGGTCTTGTTCTAGCAGTCCTGGAAGGATCGGCGACCGACGCCGAGCTTGCGCAACTGGCGACGGAAATGATCACTCAGCGGGCCAAGACTGCGAAATGGCTTGTCGACGTGCTGATCAAAAAAGCTCCCCTTCGTGAGGGGCTGAGCATCGACGACGCTGCAGACACGATGTGGATCCTGATGGACCCAGCCGTCTTCGACCGGCTTATCCGACACCGCAAATGGAGCCAGCAGCATTACGAACGCTGGTTCGCAGAATCAGTGGGTCGACTGTTGATCAATACCCCGCCAGCAAGACCGAGATCACCCCGCAGGAGGAACCCGTGAACGAAGCGGCCCAAAGCTCAACGGAACATCTGCCACACGGCCAGATCGGTTATGTGCAGGTCCCAGCGCTCGATCTCAGGCGTGTGGCGGCCTTCTACAACGAGGTCTTCGGATGGACCGTCGACCCGGACAACGGAGGCTTCGAAGCACCCGGAATGATCGGGCAGTTTACGACCGAACTTTTACCTGCCCGTACGGGCGGACCGGTCTTATGGATCTGGGCCGACAACCTCTTCCCGACCCTCAGCCGCGTCGAGGCGGGCGGTGGCACCTTGCGCGGCCGTCCGCAATTGGATGGCGGCGAACGCTGGCTTGCCGAGATCGACGACCCTGCCGGCAACCGGATCGGCCTGGTCACGAGCGCCCGGACCGCTCAGCCTCAGACAATGATTGCCGTGCGCGACGTCGAGGCCTCCAGCCGGTGGTATCAACAGCTCCTGGGTTTGCGCAGTGATCATGGAGGTCCGGAGTACGAACGACTGATCTCCGATGGACGTCTCGTGCTTCAACTGCACAACCGCGAAACCGAGCATCATCATGGGCTGATCGGTGCGCCGGATCGTGAAGTGGGCAATGGTGTCCTGCTGTGGTTTGGTGACGTGTCCGACTTCGACGACGCTGTCGTACGAGCCGAGCAGCTCAACGCACCTGTCGTTCGAGCACCACACCGAAACCCGCCCGAGGGTCAGGGCAACGGTCCCGGACATCGCGAAATCTGGCTTTCGGACCCAGACGGCTACACCGTTGTGATCGCTAGTCCGGACGGTGAAGCGTACGAGCCGGTGTCAGAACCGGCTTCGTGATCCAGCTCAGAGGCGCCGGCAGTAGTGTGAGCGACCCGACGAGAACCGGCGTCCCCAAAATCGGCTGATCATGAAGAGCCAGAACAGGCCCCAGAACATCCAAGGTGCGCTGAACGCTACAGCGGCGATCACCAAGGCAACCAGCAAGACCGGCAGGAGCCAGAAGAACAGCGGGACCGCCATTCCGGCGCCCGTCCGCCAACCCCTGCCCGTCGGCGAACGAGGCTCGGAATCAGGACTGTCCGGCAGGTCGGCGAACAGCGGACGAAGGTCACGGTCGAAGCGCGCTTGCATCGCTTGCTCGATTCGCTCGTCGAACTCCTCGCGGGTCAACCTGCCGGCCGCATAGTGATCACCCAGTGTGGCGACCGCGCGATCCCGTTCCTCGTCCCCGATCCGGACTTCACTGCTCCTTTGTGCGGGCCAACCTGGCACCGCGGTGCCGGGCGGCCATACCCATACCTGGCGGACGGCTGGACGGCCGGGCTGCCATGCGGATTGGTTCATTCGTGCTATGCCTCCGTATCCTCCTCAGCCAGGATGGCGTAAAGCTTGCGCCGAAGCTCGATCAGTGCTTCACGGCCCTTTGCCTGCTGCTCTGGAGTCCCCATGGCAACGATCTGCCACACCGCGGCTGCAACTTGACCGATCAACGGCTTGAACCCATCATCCCCCTCACCCAAATCTACAAAGCCCTGCCACGGGGCCGAGACCTCATCCGGGTGATCCGATACGTACGCCCGACCCTCGTCGGTCAGGGTGAATGTGCGCCGGCCGCCGTCTTCCTCGGCACGTACCAGACCTTCATCCTCCAGCTGCTGCAGAGTCGGGTAGATCGAGCCGGGACTCGGCTTCCACGCTCCGCCGCTGCGCTCGGCAATTTCCTGGATGATCTGGTAGCCGTTCATTGAGTTCTCGGACAATACTGCCAGGATCGCGGACCGCACGTCACCCTTTCGAGCCTTCGGCGCTCGCCAGCCATGCCCTCCACCGAACCAGGGCGGAGCGAAAGGCGGCGGAGCGCCCATGAATCCCCAGCCCCCGAACGGTTGAGATCCCGACTGACTCCGGCGACCCGTCATCATCGACAACAAGTCCTCAAAGGCCCGTTTCCGATCACCTGCACACAAACCTGCGAACTTCATCCAAGGAGCCCATGGAGCTCCCATCGCGTACGCTGCACCACCCATTGTGACCACCCTCTTCTGTGACGAACCGATACATCAACGATATATCGGAGTTGGCAACATCAAAGGGCCCGAGTGGGTGCTTTACACACAATCTTGACGCGACACGCCGGTAGAAACCTGGGTAAGGTGCGGTTTCCCACGTAAACGTGGGAAACCGCATGGCTCGGCTGGCACCCCCTCAGCGTGACTTGGGCGATTACTTCGGAGAGCGAAGCACTGGCTCTTTCAGGTCGAAGAACTCCGGCTCTCCGACGCTGAGTTGGTTCATCTCATCCATGTTCGCCTGCAACTCCGGCGGCACCTCCTTGCGTTCGCCTTCACGAGCCTCGGCCTCCGAGGTGAAGTAGAGGACCATCGTGTACCTGCCGTCGTCGTGCCCAACTGCGACGCTGCCGATCATCTCGGGACGGAATTCCGCCCACTTGTCGGAGTCCGTGACCATGAGTTCCTTGGCCCGCTCCGGGTTGGTGCCACGGCCCTGCATGATCTGTACGAAGCCGGCCTGATCCGGGTCGCCGTGCAAGTCAAGGGTCACGTCGTTACTGTCTTGGAACGTCACATCACCCTCGTACAGTTTCTCCGTCCCGCGCCACCACTGATCCTGCTCGGGCCGCTGGCTGTTCCGGCGCGCGTCCTCTTCGGACTCAAACCGCACGACGGCGATGGCCCTGCCATCATCGGTCGTCCCGCTCGTCGATCCCAGCCAGCCAGTTGCGCCCGGCGCTAGATCTTGCATCCATCGCTCACCAGCTTCACGCAAGGCCTCTGGATCGGAGGTCCTGCCTTGGATCACTTGTGCGAACATGCGAAAACCACCCCTTCGTGGGTCGACTTGGATTGACTGCCCTGCCGATTTGGACGTTACGACCGCCCGCTGTCCCCGTCAATCCGCCGGGGGATGCTGACTTACGTTCAACCGAATGCCGGTCAGGCAATGCGGCTTCTCGGCTCAGTTCGGCCGGATGAACCGCTATCTACCTGCCGCAGCAGCGATTGCCACAACATCAACCAGTGGCGGTGATTTCGGAGAATGGGCAGGTGGGTGAACTGGTCGTGATCACTGGGCCGCCTGGGGCCGGCAAATCGTCAGTGTCGGAGCATTTGGCCGATATGCAGACACCAAGCGTGCTGGTGCCAGGTGACGGCTTCTTCGCCATGATCAAAAAGGGATACATCCCGCCGTGGGTACCTCAGGCGCACCGCCAAAACGAGGTCGTCATTGAAGCTGCCGGGGCAGCTGCGGGCCGGCTTAGTGACACCTACTTCGTGGTCTATGACGGTGTCGTCGGGCCATGGTTCCTATCGACGTTCGCGCGCGCCGCCGGGCTCGCGCACCTCCACTATGTGATCTTGCTGCCTCCGCTCGTGGTTTGCCTCCGGCGTGTCCGTCGTCGCGTTGATCACGGTTTCACCGATCCAGCCATCACTCGCGAAATCTATGACCAGTTTGCCAATGCCGCCGTCGAATCCAGGCATCTGATCACCCTGTCCAACGATCATCCGGGTGAGTTGGCGGAGCTGATTGCCGGAGGACTGAACGAGAACCAATTCCGCTACGCCGCGCACTGAGCCACCTCTCCTCAAAATTGTTTGGCAGGATCCTGTGGGAGCCCGAGAGCCTGAATTGCCCGGTCCACAATCTCCTCAGGGGTGCCGGCGATTTCGACCACGGCTCCGTCCTCATCGCTTTGCAGGGGCTCCAATGTTGCGATTTGCGAGGACAACAAGGCGGTCGGCATGAAGTGCTCGCTCCGTGCCGCTATTCGAGCACCGATGGTCTCGCGCGTGCCATTCAAATGCAGGAACCGTACGTTCGCCTGAGCCTGGCGAAGAACGTCGCGGTAGCTGCGTCGCAAAGCCGAGCAGGTGACCACCAAGTCGGCCGGGCTGGCATCGATCCACTTCCAGATTGATTCGAGCCACGGAAGACGATCCTCATCCGTGAGCGGCGTGCCCGACGCCATCTTCGCGACGTTGGCCGCGCTATGGAAGTCGTCGGCTTCGGCGAAGGACCAGCCCAGCCGTCGAGCTAGGATCTGGCCGACCGTGCTCTTGCCAGAACCGGCGACACCCATCACCACGATGACGTTCTTGCCAGCAGCTTCGGCCGAGTTGCTCATCATCCGTCCATGCCCTCCTCCGACGGCAGCCGGCCGTCCGGTTCGCCGGCTGGCTCACCCCTGGAGCCGGGTCGCAGCCGGTAGAGCACTTCACCGGCATGCGGTTCGACGAAGGTATCGGGGTCGGCCTCGTAGTCTGCGATATTGACACTGGCCGGATCGAGGTAGTTGAGGTTTACCGACCGTACGATGTGCTCCGGGATACCGGTGGCCAGCGTGACGGTCACCCGATTGACCTCGCCGCGTTCGGAATCCCAGGTGCCCTGGCCACGCAGATGAGTGGAGTGGGCAAGATCGCCCCAGGGATGGTTCCCGAACCTTTCCCACTGGCCCAGAAAGTAATCCCGGTTGTGATAGCCAATCTCCGCAATGGTGGGATGCATCACGGAGATCTGGGTGATGTGAGGCGCGTAAATGATCACTTCACCACCGTCCGCGACGATCGGCTCCAGCTTGTAAAAGCCTTTCGCGGCAGTCCAGATGTCCTGGTACTTGGTCGGCATGATCGACAGCACCCGGCGCGCCGGCCGGTCGAGATAGGTCACGTGGGTCCGAGCCGAGATCTCCGCGCAGGCGGCCCAGGAGTCCTCTGGCGTACCGAAGGCGAGTGCGTGCAATGTATCTGTACCGGAGGCAACCACGAGGCACAGAGCGAGCCGCCTGGCCGGAATAAGGCTCGCCGCTTCGTCGATCAAGGCTCGAACCGGAGTAACGCCGGGAGTGCCGATCATCTCGGCACTGGTGATCAAGGCACCAACCCAATGCGACAAGTTGATGATTTCCGGCCCGGAGACGCCCGGAAAGAAATACTTGTTGCCTCCCGAGAAACCGACGACCTCGTGGGGAAAGACTGGCCCGACCACCATCGTGACGTCAGCCTCCGCGACGTGGCGATTGATCCTCACATCCACGGATGTGTCAGGCAGTAGGCCTCTGGTGAGCTCGGCGATCCTCTGCGCATCAATATTTCCTACGGTTGTGAACGTCTCGGGTAGCCAGAACTCGTGGTTGACGACTTGCCACCCGGGATACGTCTCATCCAGGGCGCCGGCACGGTATCCGAGGTGCTTCGCGAGGTGCTCGTCGCTCATCCCCTGATGGGTGCCGAGCGCGATGACCACGGTGACCTGGGACGCCCGCGTCAAGCCTTTGTGGGCGGCAGCAAGGAGCAGTGGAAGTGGGCAGGTCCTGGTGCCGTCAGGTACCACAAGGCAGACCCGCTTGCCATCAATGCCCGCACTCTCTATCGCAGCTGAAACAAATTTGGTTACCTGTTCCGGCGACAGGTAGTCCGCGACGCCGCCGATGACGGCAGCTTCGGTTTCGGCGGTCGTGGTCATAGCGACACTGTGCCCTCGGCACTCGGAACGCACAACCTCTTCGCTGACAGCCTGCAAACATGCGTTGAGCGAAGTGCTGGTTGACTATCCTCGGGGCGCGCGTCACCAGTGCTGCCGTTCAGATGCTCACGGATCACCGGGATAGACGCATAAGTGCGACGAACTAAACCAGAGGCGTCGAGTGAGTGGAGGCCCGCCATGGCTGAGCAGGACGCTTTGGTATGGGAGGGCGGCCGAGCAGTAGCCGTAAGACCCGTTCGGACGCCAGAATCTCGACCCGGCTGGGTCGCAGTAAACGTTGCTCACGCCGGAGTGTCCGAAAGCGACCTGCACATCGCAGCAGGCGAGCACGGACGGGCACAACCGGGCATTGTTCTCGGGCAGGAGTTCGTAGGCCACCTTGCGGGGTCTTCCCGCTGCACGACCCGGTCGCGGCCATCGAGACCTTGCGCCGCGGTGAGGGCATGAAGGCGCTGATCGAGCCTCGCCCCGCTGAAGCGGCGTGACCAAAACGGACACTAAAGGAAACATGTCTGCGGCCACCCCGCCGGACTCCGCCGATCAGCGCCGAGTGATCACCGCGGGTGAAACTATGGCGCTGGTCGTGCCGCCCGCCCCTGGACGCCTCCGCCACGCGACTAGCCTCGCGTTGTCAATCGGCGGAGCCGAGAGCAACGTCGCGATCGGCCTTGTCCGCCTCGGCATTCCCTCGGCCTGGATCAGCGTTCTCGGCGATGACGAGCTTGGTGAGTTGGTCCTATATCGACTGCGGGCCGAAGGCGTCGACATCAGCGCAGTCAGGCGAAGATCCGACCGGCCGACCGGGCTTTACCTTCGCGAGGAAGTCGCCGGGCGGCTACGCGTGTACTACTACCGCAACGGCTCGGCTGCGGCCACCCTCGCGCCGGAGGCGTTCGACCCGAGCATCCTGGAAGGTGCGGCGTTCCTACATTTGAGTGGGATCACTGGTGCGTTGTCCACGGAATGCGCCGAGTTTCTGCCGTGGGCGGCCAATGCCGCGCGCGACGCCGGCGTGCAGGTGAGCTACGACGTGAACTATCGCAGCCGGCTCTGGGAACCATCGGCTGCCCGATCTGCAACAGAGGCATTGCTGCCGTTCGTTGATGTTTTGTTCCTCAGCGACGAGGAGGCGGCCGTGCTCTGGGGCTGGCAGACCGACGCCGCCTTAGGCCACCTATCTCAGGCCGGCCCAACGCAGGTCGTACTCAAGTTGGCAGCAAAGGGCTGCGCCGCATGGATCGACGGGGAGCGCCTAAGCGCCCCAAGCTTCCCAGCAAGACAGCTGGACCCGATCGGTGCCGGCGATGCTTTCGCAGCCGGCTACCTCGCCGCCACGCTGTGGGGCTGGGCGCCGGACAAGCGACTGCGCGCCGCCAACGCGATGGGCGCCTTATGCGTACAGAATCTCGGCGACTACGAGGGCTTGCCCAGCCGCCCGGAACTCACCGCTTTTCTCGAGCAGACTCCAGACCTTGGGAGATGATCATGCCGTCAGAATCACAGGCGGGCAACCTCGAAGGTGTCTACGTCGCCAACGTCACCCCGTTCGTCGACGATGACCGGTTTTCGATCGATATCGAGGCCTACCTCGCCCACGTGCAGTGGCTAGCCAGTCATGGCGCCACCGGTATCGTCGCATTCGGCACCACCGGCGAAGGTCCCTCAATCGCGGCCCGCGAGAAACGACCGGTGTTCGAGGCGCTGGCAGCTCGGGGCTGGGACCTCGAGATCATCGCGACGGTCGCCGAGGCGAACCTGCCGGACACCCTTGATCAGCTTGCCTTCCTCAATGAGCTGCCGCTGCGGGCGGTGATGGTATTGCCGCCCTACTACTTCAAGCCCGCGGCGACTGAAGGTTTGCGCGCCTACTACGAACGCGTGCTGGCGGCCGCCCGTCACCCCGTCGTCATCTATCACATTCCCAAGTACGCGGTCCCGGTGCCCACCGACCTCGTAATGTCCCTACCGGTGTGGGGGGTCAAGGACTCCGGCGGCGAGGCCGGCTATGCCGAGACACTTCATGCTGCCGGCAAAGGAGTGCTGGTCGGCACCGAGGACGATTTGCCCGGCCGGCTGATCACCGCCGACGGCTCGATCTCGGGGCTGGCCAACATCGTGCCTGATCAGGTGGTGGCGCTCTACTCCCATGTCCGAGCAGGGCGTGCCGAGGAGGCCGGGAAATTGTCCGCCCACCTCCAAGAAGTCCGTGCCATGACCAAGGAATACGCGTCAGCAGGTGTGCTGAAACGGGTGGCCGAGCAGAGGCATGGTCAGCGGATGGGCACGGTACGACCGCCACTTGTTCCAATCCCACCATCCTTTGACGCCGAGGCGGCCGTCGCCCTGGCTCTGTCCGGTCCCACGAGCTAGACGGCCGCCGAGTTCACGAATGAAGATCACCAAACTGACGACCTATCCAGTCCCGCCTCGGTGGCTGTTTCTCAAGATCGAAACCGATGAAGGAGTTGTGGGATGGGGCGAACCGGTCGTCGAGGGTCGGGCAGCGACCGTCGCGACCTGCGTTGAGGAACTCTCCGACTATCTCGTCGGCCGCGACCCGCGCGATATCGAGGACCTCTGGCAGGTGATGTACCGCGGTGGTTTTTATCGCGGCGGGCCGATCTTGATGAGTGCCATAGCCGGCATCGATCAGGCTTTGTGGGACATCAAAGGCAAGGCATGCGGCATGTCGGTGACACAGCTGCTGGGCGGCCAAGTTCGCGATCGAATTCGGGTCTACTCATGGATCGGCGGCGACCGGCCTGCTGACACGGCAGTCGCAGCTCAAGCCGCCGCAGCGCTCGGCTTCACCGCGATCAAGATGAATGGCACCGAAGAGCTGCAGATGGTCGACACCTGGGATCGAGTACAGGCGGCGCTCGATCGGGTGGCGGCGGTCCGCGATGCCGTACCGGAGCTTGGGATCGCCGTCGACTTTCATGGCCGGGTCCACAAACCGATGGCAAAGGCGCTGTTGAAAGAGCTGGAGCCATACCGGTTGATGTTCATCGAGGAGCCGGTGCTGCCGGAGAACGTCGACTCCTTCCTCGGCCCCATGATCAACACATCTACGCCTATTGCCCTAGGTGAACGGCTGTTCTCAAGGTGGGACTTCAAGTCGATCTTGGCCAGTGGCGCGGTGGACATCGTCCAGCCCGATCCCTCTCACGCCGGCGGGATCACCGAGACACGCAAGATCGCAACGATGGCGGAAGCGTACGACCTGGCAGTTGCGTTGCACTGCCCGCTCGGCCCCATCGCGCTCGCCACCTGCCTGCAGATAGACGCCTGCACGTACAACGCCTTCATTCAGGAGCAGAGCCTCGGTATCCACTACAACGTCAGCAATGACCTGCTTGACTACCTGATCGATCCTTCCGTGTTCACCTATGCGGAGGGCTTCGTAGCGATCCCGACCGGACCCGGGCTGGGCATCGAGATCAACGAGAAGTATGTGATCGAACGCGCCCGGGAAGGCCACCGTTGGCGAAACCCGATCTGGCGACACCCGGATGGATCCATCGCCGAATGGTGATGATCCCAGGCTCGCGAATCACGGGTCGGCAGCATGCCTGTGGTCGTGATCATAGAGAATGACACCGGCCCTGTGGGGGAGGAGCAAATGGATACCGTTGTCGTGACCGGGGGTACGGGCCATCTTGGCCGAGATCTAGTCGCACGGCTGAAGGACTCGTATCACGTGCGGGTGCTGGCTCGGTCGAGCGGGTCAGACCCCGACGTGGACTGGATTCGCGGCGACCTTGCTACCGGCGAGGGCATCGCTGAAGCTCTGTCGGGGAGCCAGACGGTGATCCACGCCGCGACGTTGTCACCGGCCGCTCGCCGCGGCTATTTCCTGCCACAGGACCTGTGGTCCAGTCCGGTCGAGGTCGATCGCGATGGAACGGCACGGGTGCTGTCAGAGGCCGCCGCAGCCAAAGTCCAACACATCATCTATGTATCCATCGTCGGTATCGACAAGCCGGTTATCCCTTACCTGCGACGGAAACTTGAGGCTGAGAACTTGATCAGCTCCGGCCTGATCCCCTGGTCCATTGCCCGAGCCGGCCAGTTTCACTGGTTGCTTGATCGATTGTTCGGCCGGATGGCCCGGCTACCTGCGCTGACTCTGCCCAACAACCTACCGATTGAGCCGGTGGACACGACCGACTTTGCTGACTACCTCGTCGAATCCGTAGGGATCGGGCCAAGTGGCCGGCTACCAGACTTCGGGGGTCCAGAGGTCCTCACGTTTTCTGAGGCGTTCGATCAGTGGCAGCAGATCCGTGGCCGTCGTGTTCGGACCTTGACGTTCCCACTTCCGTCAGTGATCAAGAACGCCGCCGCGGCAATGTCGGTAAGTGGCCCGGACAGCCGGCGGGGCGCAGTCACCTGGGCCGACTGGCTAGCTTCTCACCCAGCCGAATAAAACCGTCACCGACGTCCGACTCTGGGGTCTGATGACATCCCTCGAGGGTGGCGCCTCATCCGCTAACACGCCATCCGCTCAATACTTGTCAGCAACATGAGCAATCAAGGACAGCCCAGGGTCGCTGTCATCGGCGGCGGCGTGATCGGAGTCTCCAGCGCATATCACCTTGCCCGCCGCGGTGCCAAGGTGTCGCTCATCACCGAGCGAGCCCTGGCCAGCGGCGCATCGGGCCGATCCCTTTCCTGGCTCAATTCCGCTGCCGTCCGGTCGGAGCACTATCACCGGCTGCGCATGATTGGCATCGATCGCTATCGAACCCTCTTCGCGCTCGCGCCGGATCAGAACTGGCTCCGGTTCGACGGCGGGCTGAACTGGTATCCAGCCGACCAGGTCGACGTTCAGATGCTGATTCATGACTATCAACTCGGCCACGGCTACGACAGCCACGTTCTGACTTCTGAAGAGGTCGAGGCACGAGTACCAGGGGTGAACCCAGCATCCGTTCCAGCGCGAGGAGCTATCTGGAATCCCGGTGAAGGCTGGGTGGATCTGCCCTCCTTGATCAACTACCTCGCCAATGCACTCGTCGGCCTTGGTGGTGATGTGATCACCGACGCTGGCCCTGCCTCCGTCCTAACAACGGGTGGACGTATCAACGGTGTGCTGATGGAGGGCAACCAACGCATAGAAGTGGATGCCGCCCTCATAGCGACCGGGCCCAACGTGCCCGCGATGGCTTCCCAGTTCGGCGCCACGATTCCGGACGCGACGACGCTGGCAGTCTTGATCAAGACCCAGCCGGTGGAGACGCAGTTGCGAGCCGTACTCAACACGCCGCGAGCATCACTTAGGCCAACGCCCAATGGCGGGCTGGCCATCGACTCCGATTGGACCCAACCCCACATCGAGGTGCGGTCCGATCGGACCTATCGTGTTCCGGCCACGATCATCGAGCAGCTGCTGACCGAGGCGTCACGACTGCTGATCGGCACGCCGCGGCTGACCGCGGCATTCCAGGGCATCGGCCCCAAACCAGTGCCGGTCGATGACGAACCAGTGCTCGGCAAACTCGGGGACATCGATGGGCTCTATGTCGCCTTCACCCACAGCGGCGCGACCCTCGCACTCATCATCGGTGAGATGCTCGCATACGAGATCACCACCGGCCAGCCTCATCCGTTGATCGCGCCTTATAGCCCTCGCCGCTTCGCCCGCTGATCTTGGCGAGTAAGCCGCGACGGATCTTTGCCTCAGCCTCGGGCGTCGCGCCAAGCGCATCCAGTCCGAGCAATGCGGCACCGACCACCGGCGGGTGATCAACTACGAGTACGTTCGCACGAGGAGCGTATTCGCTAACCTGCCGGGCTATCTCAGCCAGCAACCGGGGGTGCCGAGCTGTCAACACGCTGCC
Organism: Actinomycetota bacterium; assembly: GCA_046732135.1. Taxonomy (GTDB): domain Bacteria; phylum Actinomycetota; class Actinomycetes; order Propionibacteriales; family Propionibacteriaceae; genus Microlunatus. Next base: position 2,431 of record JBKPML010000089.1, on the reverse strand, counting down.
GCCGAGCACCACATCGGTGGGCTCGTTTCGCAGATTCAGCCGGTCCATTGCCACGCGCACCATCAGGAACACCTCCCGCGCCATGCGGTCCACGGCAGCCGTGGCGATCTGGTCACCGGCTGTCGCAACCCGCAGCAGTACCGGCACCAGTTCGTGGATCCGACCCGCCGGAAAGCGGCCGAAGTGGAAGGCCTGGGTGACATCGGCGACCAACCCAGTCTGAAAGTGGTCCTTCACCGCCTCCCGTAGCAAGGTCTCATCGCCTCGGCCGTCCTCGGCCCGTCCGGCGTGGAACAGAGCCTCCATCCCAAGATCGCCACCACCACCCCAATCGCCAGAGATCCTGCCGAGTGCCGGGAACTGAAACCGCCCGCCCGTAACGGATTTCGCGACGCAGTTGACGCCGGCCCCACAAACGACGCCGATCCGGTTGGGCGCCTCGGTCCCAGTCCGCAGCAAGGCAAATGCGTCGTTGTCCAGCTCAAGATCACCAACCCAGCCGTGATCAGAAACGACGGCGCGCAGCATCTCCCGCTCAGACGGATAGTCGGCACCAGCAAGGTAGAAGGCACCCAGCTGCGCCACCCGCCCATCGTCGATACGCGCTTCCTCGGCGGCGGCCGTGACGCAATCAGCGAGCACTCGAATCGCGGCGTCCACCCCGAGGACCTGATGATTTGACCCCAGCCCGCGCGCATACCCGAGCAGGGTCCCGTCGTGACCGACCAACGCGACATCAGTCTTGCTGTTTCCACCGTCCACCGCGAGCACGGCAGCGGTCACGCCAGCCACCTGAGATAGTCCCCATTCGCCTCCAGCAACAGCTCGGTCAGCTGATCCGCGGTCTCCCGCTGACCGACCAACGGGTGGGCGAGGAGCGCTTTGAAGACCCGTTCCCGCCCACCGCGGAGCGCAGCATCGACAGCCAGTTCCTCGTATGCCGAGACATGTGCGATCAGCCCAGCGCAGAGCGGATCGACAGCAGCCACGGGCTCGGCCAGCGCGCCTTCCGGTCCGACCCTGGCCGGCGCCTCGATCACAGCGGCGGCTGGCAGGAAGGGCAGCGTGCCGTTGTTTCGCAGGTCGACAATGTGCACGCCTTCCCGATCCCCGAGCAGCGAAGTCATCAACTCCACGGCGGCCTCTGAGTAGTAGGCACCGCCACGCTGCTCAAGCAGGGTCGGTTTCTCAGCGACCGACGGGTCGGCATAGATGTCCAAAAGCTGCCGCTCGATCGCGGCCACCTCCTTGGCCCGAGAGGGTTTGGCTCCCTGCTCAGCCACGATGTGATCATGCTCATAGAAGTATCGGAGGTATCCCGACGGCCACATTTCCAATTGGCGCAGGAAGTCGGCCGGCATACCCGATCGTTCCGCTAGTTGATCACCGAAGTCCGCTAGCAACTGTGGCAGCCGATCCTCGCCATCGACGATAACGCGGCGCGTCCAGCTCAAATGATTCAGTCCCACATGATCAAGAACAACCTTGCCGGGGTCCACCCCCAGCGCAGCGGCGACCGCTCGCTGGTTGCCGATAGCGACATTGCAAAGGCCGACCGCTCGGTGACCGGCATCCAGCAGCGCTCGGGTGACGATGCCCACCGGGTTGGTGAAGTCGATGATCCAGGCATCAGCTGTGGCCAGTTGCGAGATCCGTTCGGCGATCTCTCGTACAACCGGCACAGTGCGCAAGGCCTTGGCCAGCCCTCCGGCTCCCGTAGTCTCCTGCCCCACGCAGCCGCATCGCAACGGGAAGCTCTCGTCTACCGCTCGTGCCGCCTGACCACCCACTCTTAGTTGGATGAGCACGATTGAGGCGTCGGCAATCGCCTCATCACGATCGGTGGTGGCGGTGAGCTGGCCGGGGTATCCCTGTTTGGCGAGAATCCGCTTGGAGATGCCGGCGACCAGCTCCAGGCGCTCTGCCGCCGGATCGGTGATGGCCAGCTCCTCGATGCCAAGTTGGTCGCCTAGTCGTGCGATTCCATCGACGAGTTCCGGCGTGTAGGTAGAACCACCACCGACGACGGCGATCTTTACTCTCCGGCTCGGCGTCACTGCCGACACATCAACCTCCGCACGATGATCAGGCTTCCACTTCTGGCCCCGAATCCTGCGGCTAAGCGACTCCCAGCGATTTGATACGACACGATTTCAGCGCAAGTGCGTGTCATTTGTGACCGGGTTGCGGTCGTTGCGCAAGAACTCCGCGATCTCGCTGATGTCCCGCTCGCCCATCCCGGCGTGGAGCGTTTCCGCGACTAGCTGCCGTCCCGCCTCCGCCTGATCCATTCGCGTCCGAGTTTGCACTGCCAGATCATGAATGAGCTGTTGATCTTTGGCGACGAGCGACAGGCTGAACGCAACTGGAACCTCACCGGGCTTGAGGAAGGCGGTCCGCTTGTACTTCACATACGGCGCGCCTGCTGCAC
>JBKPML010000088.1:0-4399 GCA_046732135.1 Actinomycetota bacterium | reverse complement strand
CGTCGCCAGTTGTCGGCGGCTTCTCCGGATCGGCGCCTACCTTCTCCAGCACAGTCTTGTTCAAGAACAGGCCAGCCGGGTGCACGTCCAACGGGATCCCGTATCGCTTGTCTTGGTAGAGCCCGCCCTCCCAGGCGATTGACGGGAAGTCCTTGTCGGTCAGCTTCAGCGCCTCGGCCACGTCGTCCAGGGGAATGATCACCTGGCGCGCGGCGTTGGTGGCCAGATCGTCGTTGTGCATCAGACCGATCTCCGGAGCCTTGCCGTTGCTCACCGCCGCCGGCAGCTTCTGGAAGTACTCCGGCCAGGCGATCACAGTCATGCTGACCGCGATGTTGGCATGCTCGGCGTTGAACTGCTTGATCATCTTCCGCATGATCGGCCCGTCTCCTCCGGTCAGCCCGTTCCAAAAGGCGAGCTTGACGGGCGGCCCGTTGTAGCCCTCGGCGCCGCCGCCGCCCTCGACGGACTGCTGCTGTCCTGGACGACCGGCAGAGCCGGGCGAGCAGGCGCCAAGACCGGCGGCCGCCGTCAAGCCGAGCGCTCCAGCGAGTAGGCCGCGGCGGGAGATTGACCGGCCCACTATCGGGTCGGCAGTCGCGGGATTGAATCTTGTACTCATACTGATCCTTTCGTGGTGGGTGCTCCGCGAGGAAGATCACCAGGGTGGGCTATGGTGCGCAATCAAGCTCAATGACGGTCCAGGACAGCGGCGGCGGGCGTAGTCGGAGACGCTTGTCCTCGAGCATCACGTCCGGTAGCGCTCGGGGGGCCAGGGTGTCGTGCCGGTCGCGGTTGGTGGCGGCCGGATCGATTCCCCTTGGCGATGAGAGGCAGGTAGCGGCCGTCACCTGGGTCACGGACAGACCGCGGCAGTCGATCTCGACCGAGACCGGCTCGTCCTGGCTGCGGTTAGCCAGGAAGACCGCCGAGCGTCCACGCTCCTCGTCGTACGTGGCGGCCGCGTCCAGCAGCGGCACGTCGGTGAATTCGGCCGAGTCGTACCGGTCGCCTTGCACGGTCACGCGAAGGATCTGCCCCGAGGCCAGCCGGCGCATCTGCTCAAACGGGTAAGCGATCGACTGCTTCCAGGCGTCACCGCCTTCCTCCGAACGGAGCAGCCCCAGGACGTTGATCAGCTGGGCCTGGCACGCAATGGTGACTCGGTCGCCATGCCGCAGCAGCGAGTTCAGCATGGTGCCCATCACGACTGCATCGGTGATCCCGTACTCGCTTTCGCCCAGCCGCGGATGTGCGGTCCACGGCTCGTTATGCATTTGGAGCGAGTCCCTGCCGGAGGTGTCCGGTCGGACAACGTTCCACTCGTCGAACGCCAAGTTGATGCGCTTGCTGTGCGCGCCTCTAGCGCGGACCGAGTCGGCGGTGGCGACCACCGACTCGATGAAGTAGTCCATGTCTAGCGCTGAGGCTAGATAGCTCGGCGCGTCCGCTCCCTGCTCGCGGTAGTAGACGTGCAGTGAAATGTAGTCAACGACGTCATAGGCCAGCGACAGGACCTCGGACTCCCACGCGCCGAAGGTGGACATCTGGGCGTTCGATGAACCGCAAGCCACGAGCTTGATATCGGGGTCGATCAGCCGCATCGCGCGTCCGGTCTCCGCCGCCAGCCGACCGTACTCGTAGGCCGTCTTGTGACCGACCTGCCACTCCCCGTCCATCTCATTGCCAAGGCACCACAGCTTGTACCCGAACGGATCATGAGCACCATTCGCGATCCTGCGGTCGGACCAATAACTCCCCCCGGGATGGTTGGTGTACTCGAGGAGGTCGCAAGCTTCCTGCAGGCCGCGGGTTCCCAGGTTGATCGCCATCATCACCTCGGTGCCCACTTTCCGCGCCCAGTAATCAAACTCATGGATACCCACTGCGTTGGACTCGATGCACCGCCAGGCCAAGTCGAGCCGCCTGGGACGCTCCTCGACCGGGCCGATCCCGTCCTCCCAGCGGTAGTTCGACACGAAGTTCCCGCCCGGGTAGCGGACCACGGTCGGACCAAGCTCCCGGGTCAGCGACAAGACGTCCTGGCGAAACCCTGCCGGATCCGCGGTCGGATGCCGTGGTTCAAAAATCCCGCTGTAGACGCACCGGCCCATGTGTTCAACGAACGACCCGAACAGCCGCCGCGGGACCGGCGCAATCGTGTGTGCGGCATCGAGCGCGAAGCGGGCGTCCGGCACGGCTGACCAACTCCAATCGCCTCCGACTGGCTGGATCAGGCCCCCGCTCCGATCGTGGCCTTTACAACGATGTATGCATCGTTGTAAACATGACCCTAGAGGGTGCGGTGACTGAAGCGCAAGTGACTCCGCAGATTCGACCGAGATTCTCCCGACGCTAGCGGGCCGCCACGCTCTGGCGACTAACAATGCGGTACGGAGTGATAACGCGCCGGACCGAGCGACGTGGATCGGCGATCCGAGCTGTCAGCAACTCCAACACCTGCTCCGTGTAGGCCTGCTTGTCGAACGTCACGGTCGCGATGGGAGGCGAGGCATACTCGGCGTCGGCCACGCCGTCGTACCCCACGATGGAAATGTCATCCGGCACCCGGTGGCCCAGCGTCCACAAGGCGCTGAGAACACCGATCGCTTGAGAGTCGGTGAAGCACACGATCGCCTCTGGCAATTCGTGGTGCTCCAGATAGCTGCGCAAGACCGCGGCTGCTCCGGCCGGCGTCCACACCGAGTTCGAGATTTCCAGCGTTGGACTTGGGGTCACACCGGCCGCGCTCAGCGCCTGACGATAACCCTTCAGTCGCAGACGCGAGGTCTCGGACCGCATCACGCCAAGACAGGCGATCCGACGATGTCCTAATTTCAGGAGGAGCTTCGTGATGTCCGCGCTCGCTGCGACATTGTCTATCCAGACGTGGTCGGCAACGTCCTGGTCAACCTCACCGATGAACACCGTGGGCGGCAACGCAGCCTGCAACTTCACCGCCGTCTCCAGCAGCATCGGGTTGAGGATGAGACCGTCGAGCAGGTGGGCCCTGGCGCGAGATACCAGCATGCGGTCCTTCTCGTCGCTGAGCGCACTCTCCTCGAACTGCACGCTGAGTTCGTGCTTGCCTGCCGCGGCCACGAAATGGTGCGCCAGCTCAGCCGAGTACGGCGTACTCAGATTCGGCAGGGCAAGAGCGATCACGCCGCTTCGACCATTGCGCAGGCCGCGGGCCGAAAGATTGGGGACGTAGTCCAGCTCGAGCGTGGCCTTCTCGACCCGCTCCCGGATGCCAGCGCTGACCGGCGATGTCCCGTTGATCACGTTCGACACGGTCTTCGGCGAGACGTTAGCGAGGCGGGCAACATCCTTCACCGTCGCGCGCACATCGCGGACGTTCTCGGTCGCTGACATCGAGGTATCGATAGTCGAACGATACACATCCAACGTTGTAATGCATTGAGATGTTTTCGACGCCGCGTCGGGGACAGGTTGGCGCAGCAGCTGGCGACGTGGCAGCGGCATCGGATGAGAAGCGGAGGCTGGTGCCTACGCCGCGGCGTGACACGCTAGAAGCATGAGCACGGTTCGCCCAAAGGGGCTTCATCACGTCACCGCGATCGCCATTGATCCTCAGTCGAACGTCGATTTCTACACTCAGACGTTGGGCTTGCGCTTGGTCAAGCAAACGGTCAACTTCGACGCGCCTGACTGTTACCACCTCTACTACGGCGACGAGGCTGGCACTCCCTCAAGCCTGCTCACCTTCTTCCCGTGGCAGGACGTCCCGCAGGGCCGGCAGGGCGCCGGAATGATGACGACGACGGCTTTCAGCGTGCCGGGATCCTCCCTGGGCTGGTGGTATGAGCGGTTCAAGAGTCTCGGCGTGAACGTAGACAAGCCGGTAAGCCGGGACTCCGAGGAGGTCCTCACGTTCCGTGACCCGGATGGACTGATCATCGATCTGGTCGCCGCAGATGGCGACCACCGCTCGGGCTGGGACGGTGTCGCGGATATTCCCGCCGAGCATGCTGTACGGGGGCTGCACGCGATCACCCTGTCTGAACGCGACCTGGACCCCTCGGCGGGCATGCTGACCGATCTGCTGAACATGAGCGTGGACGCAGAGGAGGGCGACCGCACTCGTTTCGGCATGGCTGCCGGCGTGTCCGGCGGGATGGTGGACGTGGTCTCGGGGATCAAGGACCGAGGTCTTCAGGCCGGAGGAACCGTCCACCATGTGGCGTTCCGGGCGCCCGACCTGCCGACCATGACTCAATGGCAGGCAGAGCTGATCTCCCGAGGCGTGAGCGTGACCCAGATCTACGACCGGCAGTACTTCAAGTCGATCTATTTCCGTGAGCCCGGTGGTGTGCTGTTCGAGATCGCCACGGATGATCCGGGGTTCGTCAAGGATGAGCCGCTGCTCGAGTTGGGG
>JBKPML010000087.1:0-10140 GCA_046732135.1 Actinomycetota bacterium | reverse complement strand
CGCGTCCGAGTTTGCACTGCCAGATCATGAATGAGCTGTTGATCTTTGGCGACGAGCGACAGGCTGAACGCAACTGGAACCTCACCGGGCTTGAGGAAGGCGGTCCGCTTGTACTTCACATACGGCGCGCCTGCTGCACCGGCTTCGAAGATCTCGTAGGTAGTCTCCCGGTCCAGCCCTGCATCCTCGGCAAGGACCAGTGCCTCGCTCACGGCGACATTTAACGAGTGGACCAGCGAATTCACCACCAGCTTCATGGTTGCGCCGGCCCCAACGTCCCCAACATGGAAGACCCCCCTTGCAAACGCGTGGAGCACGGGTCGCGCCCGGTCGAGAGCGGCCTTGTCTCCGCCGGCCATCACGGTCAGGGTCCCCGCCTCAGCGACCGAGACACTCCCCGAGACGGGAGTGTCGAGCAAGGTGGCTCCCTTCTCTGCAACGAGCGGGGCAAGGTCTCGGACGGTCGCCGGAGCAACCGTACTGGCGTCGCAGACAACCACGCCCCTGTGCAGACCCGCGATCAGCCCGTCATCCCCGTGGTAGGTCGCAGTCGCGGCCGCGTCATCGGCGAGGGACACCAGACATATCTCGGCGGACGCCGCCGCCTCGCGCGCTGTGTCTGCGATCCGCGCACTGTTTCGCCTAGCGGCCGCATGGGCGCTCGAGCGAGTCCGGTTGAACACCACGAGGTCGTGGCCCGCCTCAGCGATCCGGCCGCCCATCGCGCTCCCCATGCGGCCGGCGCCGACCAGTGCAACCCTCATTGCAGCAGCCAGCCGCCGTCGACGTACAAGTCGATGCCATTGACAGACCGGTTGCGGATCAGGAAGTCGACTCCGCCCACAATGTCCTCCATCGTCACGTTCCGCCCGGTTGGCGTAGCTTCACGAACCTTCTCAGTGAAGTCAGGATTTTCAGACCAGTGCGGACTGTTGCCGACGATGCCTGGATGAATCGCATTGACTCGGCGAGGCGCCAGCTGCACGGCCATCGCCCTCACCATGCCGGAGATTCCGCCATTGACGGTGGAGACGGTCAACGAACCTGGATATGGACGGTCCTTGGCCCGGCCGCCGAACAACACGACCGAGCCGTCATCGGGCAGCCGGTCGGCCAATGCACTGACGACGGCGGTGTAGCCCACCAGCTTCATGATCGCGAGGTAACGGGCCGAGGCGATGTCGTAGTCCGAACAATAGTTCGTGTCGCGGGCGATCGATGAAAGGACGACATGGTCAACCGCGCCAACATCTCTCAGGGCCTCGGAGACCTTCTCCGGCTCGGAGAGGTCCAGAGCAATACCCCGTGTGTCGCCGCCAACCTCCTCGGCCGCCGACTGAGCATGCGAAGCGTGACGGCCTGTCAGCACAACCGACCAACCATGCTCGGCGTAGTAACGCGCGATTTCCTTGCCGATGCCGCGAGTGCCGCTAGCGACCAACAATGACGTCATCCGAGCACCTCCCGTAGGTAGTCCCAGTCGCGAGCAAACCGGTAGGAGTATCTCGGCGGGGGCTGCGGCGCCTGGGTCTCCAGCCACCGAAGCGGCCCAGCTCCGAGGTTGCGAAAGGAATGCGGACACCCGACGCCTGCCCAGGCGATGTCTCCTGCGCCCAGAACAACGGGTTTGCCGTCGAGCGTCGCCTCAGCCTGCCCTTCGAGGAAGAAGTAGGTCTCCTCGAACGGATGATCATGCGGGCCGGTTGCGCCCTCCGGGTCGTAGTGAACCATGAACATCGTCGACAGCTGGGCGCCCAGGTCGGAGTCGACCATCATCTTGACGTTGATCCCCCCATAGACGAGCAGCGCGGTGCGCATGCTCGCCGTCACCTCGAGTAAATCCTGGCTCTGGCGGCTAGGGTCCATCTGTGACGGCGTGATACGTCCGAAATAACGGTACCGGGGGTCGCGTATATCGACGTCGGCGGCCTCATCGACCGCCGAACCCGGGACCAGGAAGGTGTCCTCTTCATACGCTGAGCGCGGTGCTGGGGCCTGCATGTCTGCCCAGCGCACTGTGACCCCGCCGTCGTTGCGCCAGCGGTGGGGCATGGCGATCGGGACGACCCCGTAGCCGCCGTCCGAGATGCGAAACGAGCCCTCGGCAGTGTCGATCACCGCTGTGCCCGCGATCAAGTAGTAACTCTCCTCGAAAGAGTGCACGTGCCATGGAATCGAGCCGCCGGGATCGAGCTCGTTGATCACGAACCCGGTATGCACAGCATGATCATCTTCGCCCACTGCCGTCGTACGGCGATAGCCCGTCGCCGAGCCGGCCCAGCCGCTGGTCGGAGCTGCAAGCTCGATCTCACCGGCGGGACGTACGAGGTGGCCTCCGCTCACTGCCGCTTCTCGGCCGTCGCTGCGAGAAGGTGGTCACGTGAAGCCTCAACATCGGCGCGTGCCTTGTCTATGTCTGCGAGCAGCTTTCCGTCACGCTTCTTGACCTGCCCGGCGACGAGCACCGTGTCCACGTTGGACACGTCGGCGGAGAGCACGACCGCGGCGACCGGGTCGATGATCGGGACCATATTCAGGGACCTGGCCTCGATGATCACCACGTCGGCCTGCTTGCCCGGCGTAAGCGAGCCGGTACGGCCCTCCAGCCCGGCGGTGTATGCGCCATCAATGGTTGCGGCCTCGAGAATCTCACGCGCGGTCAGCACCTCCTTGGGCACCTGCTCATTCGGCTCGTAATTGTCCGCGTGCACGCGGGCACGGTCGGAGGCGAACGCCGCCCGCATCTCGGTGAACATGTCGCCGGGAACCGTGGTGACAACGTCGATAGAAAGGCTGGGTCTGAGCCCCAACCTGCGGGAGTGCAGCAGCGGCGGCCACCCGTGGCCCATCTGCATCTCCACCTGTGGCGCTATGGAGATCATCCCGCCACTGTCGGCGACAAGCTTCCATTCCTCGTCGCTGAAGTGACAGCAATGGATGTAGGTGGTGTCAGACCCTAGAAGCCCCCAGTCATCGAGCTGCTTGACCATCCCAAAGCGACCGGCAAGCCGGCCCATCGCAACATGCACCGTGATCGGAATGGTCAACTCACGCGCGAGCCCCCATTCCGCCCGCACGACCTCCTCCATGCAGAAGCCGGAGCCGCGGGTCGCAAGGGCCATCGTCAGCAACCCACCATCGGAGCTGAAGTAAGTGTCCCGTACCCGGCGCACGTCGTCGCCCGGAATCGCGATCTTGCTGTTGAACCAATAGTCAGCCAAGGAGAGGTTGGCACTGCCGTAGGCGTACTGCGCGCGGATGCCGGTTTGCTGGAGCGCGGTGACGGCCGCGTCAGAGTGGTCCGGCGAGTTGTTGATGTGCGACCAGTCGACGAGGGTGGTGATCCCGGCGTTGAGACACTCGAGAGACCCCGCGACGTTGCTCGCGTATACGTCCTCATCCCGGTAAGCCGGAGCGAAGGTGTCCAGAACCTCGACGAAGTAGTCGTCGAGGGTGGAGTTGGGGGCGCAGCCCCGGATCGCGGTCTCCCAGGTGTGCCGGTGAGTGTCCACAAAGCCAGGTATGACGATGCAGTCGCTCGCATCGATCACATCGGCGTCGGCGCTGATATTCGGTTCGACGGTAACGATCTTGTCGTCCTCGATGAGGACGTCGCTGGTGAGTTCCCCGATCTGGGGATCCATGCTCACGACTGTCCCTCCGCGGATCAGCGTCTTGGTTGTCATCTGCCCTGCTCCTTTGCTTGTGGCGTGGATTGTTTGATGCCGCTCAAAAGGCGGCGAGCCGTTGTACGGCTGCAACGACCTTGTCAACGGTGGGGATCACTGCATCCTCAAGTGCGTCGGCGAACGGAAGCGGAACGCACTCCGCCGCCACCCGCCGGATCGGCGCGTCGAGCGACTCGAACCCCTCGTCGGCGACAATGGAGGCCACCGTTGCGCCCCAGCCGCCCTGGTACGGGTTCTCCTCGACCAAGACGAGATGCGACGTACGTGCTACCGACGCCAGCACCGTCTTCGCATCGAGCGGCACCAGGCAGCGCAAGTCGATCACCTCGACCGAGATGTCCTCGCCGGCCAGTTGCCCGGCCGCAGCCAGTGCAGTTGGCACTGTTGATGCGAGCGCAACCAGGGTCACGTCATCGCCCGGGCGAACCACGGAAGCCTCACCAAGCGGCACGATGTGGTTGGGAGGTGCGCTCTCTCCCTTGCTGGCGAAGAGACCCTTGTGCTCGAAGAAGACGACGGGGTCGTCGCTGCGGACCGCGGACGCCATTAATCCCACGACGTCTGCCGGTGTGGACGGCGCAGCGATCTTCAGGCCCGGCACCGTGAAGACCCAGTTCTCCACGGCCTGAGAGTGCTGGGCTCCGAATCCGAGGCCGCCGCCGTTGGCGGTTCGCACCACCAGCGGCACGGTGACCTGCCCGCCGGTCATATAGCGCACCTTAGGTATCTCGTTGGCCAGATAGTCGTAGCAGCATGCGAAGAAGTCGGAGAACATGATCTCCGCGACTGGCCGCATACCGGTCATCGCGGCACCCATAGCGGCGCCGAGGATCGCCTGCTCTGAGATCGGCGTGTCCCACACACGCTCTGGCCCGAACTCCGCGAAGAGGCCGGTCGTGGTCTTGAAGACCCCTTCGGCCGCGCCAATGTCCTCACCGAGACAAACCACGCTGGGATCGCGACGCATTTCGCGAGCGATCCCCTCGGATACCGCCTCGCGATAAGTGGTCAGTTCCGCCATGCGGCACCGCCGTCCGCCCACACATCGGTGAATGCGCTGGCCGGGTCTGGGGAAGGGGCGTTCTTGGCCTCTTCGACGGCCGCCTGGACAACCTTCGCCGCGCGAGCGTCGGCTGCGTCGATGTCGGCTGCCTCGATCCCCAGGCCGGTCAGCCGGTTGCGGGTGATCAGCAGCGGGTCACGCTGCATCCAACGCTCGACCTCATCGGCCGGTCGGTATTTCGCGGGGTCGGTCCGGCTGTGCCCGTAATGGCGGTAGGTCTGCGCCTCGATGACCGTTGGCCCATCGCCAGCCCGTGCCCTGCCGACCGCGATCTTCATCGCGTCGTGGACCTCCACGACGTCGTTGCCGTTGATGATCGAGGCCGGGAGACCGTGGGCGCTGGCACGGTCTGCCGCCGGGTTGGGGACAGATGTCACCGAGGCGATCGGTGTGTACTCCATATAGAAGTTGTTCTCGCAGACGAACAGCACCGGCAGCTTCCAAACGGCGGCAAGATTCAGCGCCTCGTGAAATGCGCCGATATTCGTGGCGCCGTCGCCGAAGAACGCGACGGCAACCTGCTCGGTGCCGCGCAGCCTCGCCGACCACGCGGCGCCCGCCGCGATCGGCAGATGCGACCCCACGATCGCGTAAGAGCCGAGCATCCCCTTGTCGGCCTTGGTCAAGTGCATGGAACCGCCCTTGGCGGCACACAACCCGGTGGCCTTGCTCATCAGCTCAGCCAGGCACTCGACGGGCGCGGCACCACGTGCGATCGCGTGGTGATGTCCGCGGTAGGTCGCGAACACATAGTCGTCGTCGCGCAAGGCCGCACTGGCGCCAACCGCGACTGCCTCGTGTCCGGCGGCCAGGTGCGTGGTGCCCTTGACCGCTCCGGACATGAACAGGTCGTACGCCGCCTTCTCGGTCTGCCGGATCAGCGCCATCTGCTCGTACCAATCGAGCAACCGGTCAGCGTCGAGGGTGATGGACTTGTCGGAGGAGACCGTCACTGCTCGCCCCTGCCGGCTGCCGTATTCAAGTGGGACTGCGCCTCGCGCAGAGTTGGCAGCTCACCAGCCACCGTCCAGTACCGCTGCCCCGCAATCAGCAGCTCCTCGGCGGGGAACTTGGTGAGCACCTCGCAGCCGTCGGCGGTCACGACAACTTCCTCCTCGATCCGGGCGGCCGACCAACCGTCAGACGCTGGCCAATACGTTTCGAGGGCAAACACCATGCCCTCCTCGAGCACTTCGGGATGGTCGAGTGAGACCAGGCGGCTGAAGATTGGCTTCTCCCAGATCGCCAACCCGACGCCATGCCCGTACTGCAGCGCGAACGCAGCCTCCTCGTTAGCGAAGCCGAATTCCTGCGCGGTCGGCCACAAGGAGGCGATGTCGGCTGTCGTCGCGCCTGGTCGGACCGCCGCGATTGCCAGATCCATGTATTCCCGGCAGCGGACGTACGCGTCCCGCATTGCCGGCGACGCGCTGCCCACAGCGAAGCAGCGGTAGTAGCAAGTCCGATAGCCGAGGTGGCTGTGCAGGATGTCGAAGAAGGCAGGATCACCTGGGCGGACGATCCGATCGCTGTACACGTGCGGATGCGGCGAGCACCGCTCGCCAGAAATAGCGTTGACGCCCTCGACATACTCGCTGCCGAGGTCGTAGAGCACCTTGCTGACTAGGCCGACGCACTCGTTTTCGCGTACGCCAGGTCGGAGAAAGGCGTACAGCTCGTCGTATGCAGCGTCGACCATCGAGCACGCCTGGGCGAGCAGGGCGATCTCGTCGGGGGTTTTGATCCGACGAGCCTCAAGGAACACCTGCTGGCCATCGACGACCGTAAGTCCTTCCGCCTGAAACGCAGCAAGGATCGGCATTTCAATCACGTCGACCCCGATCGGTTCGGTGGCCAGCCCGTGCTCGCGCAGAACGGTCGCCACCTTCCGAGCCACCTCTTCGGCGATGCCGGCATCTGGATGGAAGGCGCCACGCAGGGTGGAGATCCCGGCGCGCGCGCCGGAACGACCGGTCCGTGCTTGCTCGGAGATGTCGCGGGACCCGGGCTCCCGGTCATAGTCGAGCCATGGGTTGTATAGCTGGTGGTGCTTGGCCGCCGACCCGAAATCCCAGATCACAGGCTCCGCTCCCCGGGGAAGAACCGCGAAGCGAATCAGCTTGTCCATCGCCCAGGTGCCGATGTGGGTGGCTGTCATGTAACGGATATTGGAGAAGTCGAACGTCAGAAGTGCGCCGAGCTGGGAGGCGTCAAGTTGCTGCTGGATGCGTTGGAACCGGTCCGAGCGGAGTCGATCGACGTCGACTCGCGCCTCCCAGTCGACCGCGTTGGGCCCGTACGTGCGGATAGCCATCCCCCACCCCACGTCTCGAAGGTGTTCAATATAAGTTACGCCCGTTCAGTGACACTGACTAGAGGTCACGGCATATCGCGGAGGAGAGCACGTGGGTAATCCCAAGGTGCCGCCAATCGGACCGCGACTCCGCGCCGAACGGGCCCGCCGCGACATCACGATTCGCGCGCTAGCGCGCGAGGTCGGGGTTTCGCCGAGCCTCATCTCCCAAATCGAGACCGGGAAGAGCCAGCCCTCGGTGAGCACTTTGTACGCGATCACCTCCGCCCTTGAATTTCCGCTCGAGGACCTATTCGACGCGGCCGACGGTGAGGAACCGCTGGCCTTGCCTACCGCGGTTGGCGCACCGGGCCCGGGATATCTCGGCACCGATCGGGCCAGAGGAGTGGGGCCACACGTTTCCCCCGACGACCGAGAGCTGCTAACCCTTGAGTCAGGTGTGACATGGGAACGCCTGGGCCAGGTGCCGAATCACCACGTCGACTTCCTGCTCGTCACGTATCAGCCGGGGAGCGCCTCGTCCACCGATGGCCAGCTGATGCGGCACGGTGGAACCGAGTATGCCTATCAGATCAGCGGCGAGCTGAAGCTCACTTTGGGATTCGATGAGCACGTCCTGGCCCCAGGTGACTCAGTCTGCTTCGAGTCAACGACGCCGCACGGGTATCGCAATGACGGTGAGATTCCTGCAGTGGGTGTGTGGTTCGTGGTCGAGCCGCACTGAGATAAGTCTCAATCCAGCGACCGATAGCCCGGCTTCTAATTTCGATGCAAATATGACGAGCAGTGCATTTGACTGTCTTGCCGTTCCATAATGGTGAGCTAATCTCGGGGCCGCGGACGGAGATTGTATGAACGCAACGAGCAGCCCTGCCGATCGCAAACAACTACGCCTTGCCATTGTGATGAATGGCGGCGTCAGCCTAGCGGTCTGGATGAGCGGAGCAACTTATGAACTCAACAACTGCCGAGTCTCCGGTGAGGCAGGCGTCCGGCCGGGCTCGAGCCGTGCAGCCTGGCATTCAATCCTGGAGCGCGCGAACATCAGCGTCGTCGTCGACCTGGTGGCCGGAACAAGCGCCGGTGGACTCAACGGCGCGGTGCTGGCGCGTGCGATTGCCACGCGGCGAGATCTTCCTGGCCTAGATGCCCTCTGGTTCGACCTTGCCGCCCTGAGCGCTGGAAAGCTGCTCGCGGAGAATCCAACACCGTCAGCCTCCCTCCTGGATGGGAAGTACTTCCTCCGCGAGTTGAGAGCGCTCCTCGCGGCCGACGGCGCGCCCGTAGGAAATCAATCTGCCAAAACTCCAACTATCACTCTGCTCCTAACGGCGACGTCACTGCCCATAGAGGCATCCGACGAGGAAACTGAGCTCATTCAAGACAGCCGCAGGGTTTACCGCTTTGTAGCGCGGCCGGGGGTTCGCGAGGGCCATTTGGGCATTCCTGGCATGCCCGCCGTCCCAGAACTGAGTGAGTTCAGCGACGTTGACACATTGGCGCTTGCTGCACGCGCATCGGCGTCCTTCCCTGTCGCGTTCGAGCCAGTGGAAGAGACACTGCAATTGAAGGCCCACTGCGTCAGTCCAGGGTCTGACAAGGGGGGCTGGTTGATGGACGGAGGCGTGTTGGACAACGCGCCATTCGAGCCACTGCTAACGGAGCTGCGACGGCGAGCAGTGTCCGAACGCTTTCAGCGTGCAGTTGTCTACATCAACCCGAGTTCACCACCGGTGCAACCGGGTAGTTTTGAAGGTAATAAACGCCCGGGCATACTGCGGACACTGCGAGCCTTCGTCAGCGCGACCCGTGAGCCGGATCGGCGGCTCGACGTCGAGGAACTGCGCGAATCTCTCAATGTGGCCCGGCAAGCAATCACCGACCCGGATCAAATTCTGGCCAGGCTCTTTCGGCCTGCTGGCGGCGCTGCGATAACTGCGCCGAACCTGCACGCGGCCGCCGACGCATTGTTGCCGCAATATCGAGAGAGCCGGCGACAATCGCTCTTTTTGACGGCCCTAAAGCCGCCGGATCTCAGCGGCATGCACCAGGGGCCGCCACAAGACTTCTTGGAGCCGCCCGACGTGCTGGTGCCCTCAGATTGCTCGCTCAATGCGGACGATGAGTGGCATTGGGGACTGGGCGCCGCCGGTCGCATACTGCGCTGGTGGGGCCGCGCGCTTAGCCAGCAACAGGGCCAAAAAGGCGAGGTTCGGCGCGCGTTCAGCTCCCTCGGTCAGTCGCAATGCCTCGTACAGCGGTGGGCCGATGAGTTTGATGAGGCCGTCACGCCACATCGGGGCGACGTTGCCAGGTGGTACGACACGGCCAAGGACTTCCTAGTTCACAACGACATTCCGATGTTGCTGGCAGAGCTGATACGAGCAACCGCCGACGAGGTCGGCCCGGCGCTAGGCAGCCCGTCGGGTGAGGATCTGCTGCATGCTTCGCTTGACCTAGAGATCATCAACCGAGCAACCACGTGGCGCAACGACAGCATGATCGACGTTCCCCGATTCGACTACTGGCAGATCACCCCTGCCACAAGGCCACCATTTGATCTAGGCAAGGCGTCCGGGCCAGCCTCTGATTGGTCGCACAAGAAGCTGTACGGAGAGCGGTGGGGCCATTTCGGCGCCTTCGCGAGCCGAGACGGCCGGAAGTGGGACTGGTTATGGGGCCGCATCGACGCCGGGCTGAACCTAAGCCACCAGATCATGGCTTATGCCGGAGTCCCCAAGAACGAGGTTGAAGAACTGCAGACTGGGTTGGTCAACGCGATCCTGGCGGAAGAGAAACAATCGCAGGACGACGTGAAGAAGCACGCCGAAGACATGTTGACTCTGACCCAGCGGCAGCTGTGGCGTAGCTACGCGACTGCGGCCAACCAGCCGACCCGTCGCTCGCTCGGCTGCGTTGCCGCCGACCTGCTGGGGACCGCCGTGCCACAGAAATGGCCGTACCCGTTGCACGCGCTCGTGGATAACGGCGAATTGTGGGCGAAACACCGCCCGCAGTCCTCGCTCAAGCGCGTACCCCTAGCGGCGTACCGGGTGACCGGCGTCACCCTACAG
>JBKPML010000086.1:0-30619 GCA_046732135.1 Actinomycetota bacterium | reverse complement strand
CCCCGGCTTGGCCACCGCGATTGGCAGTGCCGAGCCGGGGCCTACGAAATGGTCAGCCGCGGAGCGCGCGACCGGCTGCCAGCAAGACACGAAGATCCCTGGTCACCGGGTCGGGATAGCGATCCAGAGTGGCCTCGAGATCGAGGAAATCCGCACGAGTGCGGTACTCCGCCATTTCTCGCTCCAGGACTGCTTGCTGCTCCTTGGTTTCCCCGCGTTCACGAAGTGCGCGAAGGGTCGTACCAATGATGTTGGACATATCTGTTCCTCCAACGGTCGAGATATCGAGATGTGGAGGCGTCATTGCCTGGGAACCCAACCTCGTAACTGGGCGCCCGGTGGTACAACACCATTCTTTTGGCTGTGTTCCGGATTCCGAGCGGACAGAGCATGATCTCAATCACGCTGTAAGCGCTTGCAATTTGGCGCTCGCGTGCTAACGCCTTCATTTGATCTTGGACTGCTGCGCGCTGGGGAACGGCGAGTCTAGAATTATGCGACCGCGAGGTCTCGAGCGTCCGTGGCAGCCATGGCGGCTGGGAGTGTGGACGACCACGCCTCTCGGATCTGCTCAACCGGCACGATGCACTGTTCGGCGATCTGCAGTTCCGGGTCCTCCTGCGATCCCACCTCCCCCAGCTTGGTGACGGGAATCTGCGCCTCGGCGCACAGCGATTCCAGTTCCTCGACCAGATCCGGCTTGAGCGAGACCAGGACTCGGCCGGTGCTTTCGGAGAACAACATCACGAACGGATGGATACCGGTTGGCAGGGTGATGTCGGCGCCGAACCCACGTCGCAGGCAGCACTCCACCAACGCCTGAGCGAGACCGCCATCGGACAGATCGTGGGCGCTGCGCAGCAGTGCACGGCGGCTTGCCCGTGCCATCACCTCGGCGAGCCGCTTCTCTTGATCAAAATCAACCAGCGGGGGCCGCCCGCCAAAATGATCATGAACCACCTCGGCCCAGGCAGATCCCGCTAGCTCGTCGCGGGTCTCGCCCAGCAAGCAGATCGCATCACCCGGGGCGGCAAACGCCATCGAGGTTCGATGAGCAACATCGTCCATCACCCCCAAGACGCCAACTACGGGTGTTGGCAGGATCGGCATTTCGCCGGTCTGGTTGTAGAAACTCACGTTGCCACCGATTACCGGCGTACCTAGCTCGCGACAACCGTCGACCAGACCCCGGATCGCCTCGGCGAACTGCCACATCACGGCCGGATCCTCCGGAGACCCGAAGTTGAGACAATCAGTGATCGCGACTGGCCGCGCCCCGCTGACCGCAACATTGCGAAAGGCCTCAGCGAGGGCCAGCTGCGCTCCCGCGTACGGGTCCAGCAGCGTGAATCGCCCATTGCAGTCGGTGGCCAGAGCCACACCCAACCCGGTCTGCTCATCGATCCTCAGCATTCCGGCATCCTCCGGCTGGGCAAGCACGGAGTTGCCACGCACGTACCGGTCGTACTGATCGGTGACCCAGGACTTGTCACACAGATTTGGGGAAGCCACCATCTTCAGCAACGTCTTGGCCAACTCTTCGCCCGTGCCCGGACGCTCGAGATGATCAACGCCATCGGCCTGCAGCCGGTCCATCCAATCCGGGCGCTCATACGGCCGCTGGTACTCGGGGCCTTCATGGGCGACACTGCGCGGTGGCACATCCACCACCGTCTCGCCATGCCAGTCGATGACCAGTCGATCGCCTTCGGTGACGTCGCCGATTACCGTGGCGAGCACGTCCCACTTGCGGCAGATCGCCAGGAATTGATCGACATGTTCCGGTTCGACGATCGCCATCATCCGTTCCTGCGACTCGCTCATCAAGATCTCTTCCGGGCTGAGCGTGGAGTCTCGCAGCGGAACCCGATCAAGATCGATGTGCATCCCGCCATCGCCGGCACTGGCCAACTCGGAGGTCGCGCAGGACAGCCCCGCTCCACCGAGATCCTGAATGCCGGTGATCAGCCCCGCAGCAAAGATCTCTAGCGTGCACTCGATCAGCAGCTTCTCCAGGAATGGGTCGCCGACCTGCACGCTGGGCCGCTTGCCGCGCCCCGTCTCGTCGAAGGTCTCAGAGGCCAGCACGCTGACCCCACCGATCCCGTCTCCACCGGTCGAGGCCCCGTACAAGATCACTTTGTTGCCGGCGCCGGTCGCCCTAGCGAGGTGGAGATCCTCATGCCGCAATACGCCGACGCACAACGCATTGACCAGGGGGTTGCCCAGGTAACTCCAGTCGAAGACGACCTCGCCACCGATGTTCGGAAGTCCAAGACAGTTGCCATAGCCGCCGATGCCGGCGGCCACAGCCGGCAGCACTCGAGCGGTGTCAGCCTCGTGCAGCGGACCGAATCGCAGCGGGTCCATCACTGCGATTGGGCGGGCACCCATAGCGAGAATGTCGCGAACAATCCCGCCCACGCCAGTCGCCGCACCTTGGTAGGGCTCGACGTAACTCGGATGGTTGTGGGATTCGATCTTGAAGGTGACGGCATAGCCCTGTCCGATATCGACCACCCCGGCGTTCTCGCCGATTCCCGCGAGAAGTTTGCCGATCGGTGTCTCCTGGGCCAGCTCACCGAACCGTCGTAGATGGACCTTCGACGACTTGTACGAACAGTGCTCGGACCACATAACGGAGTACATGGCGAGCTCGGATGACGTCGGCCGCCGGTGAAGGATCTCACCGATCCTGCGGTACTCATCCTCTTTCAAACCGAGTTCTGCCCAGGGCTGAGCCACGTCAGGACTGGAACGTGCGTTCGCGACTGTGTCCGTCACGGGCGCCAGGCTACCGGCGCGCAGTCGTTGCGGCAGCTGCCCAGCCGTTGCGGAGTACGTAATCTACGCAGAACCAGCCGACCGTTACGGTCGCGCTGCCCGTCACCGCGATCCATGTGCCCATGCCATTGTCGTTGAGAAGGGCGCCAAGTACGGCGCAACCGAGCAAGGCGACCAGCACCGGCCGAATGGTGCGAAATTGGACCTGCACAAGCGAGACGGCGTACTTGAAGATCACGACCCAAAGCGCAATCCCGATGACGACGGCCCCAACGCCCAAGGGGCCGGTGAGGGTCTGGAACGCGGCGACGGCCTTGCGACTCACCACATCCAATGCATCGCCGTCGAGAATCCGCTGCACGAAGTTGCCGAGGTGGCTCCGCTGGTCGGGTCCCCGAGCCCAGTCCAGCAACGAGATGAGCCCGACCACCACGACGGCTGATCCAGTGATGATCAATACCCGCTGCCAGGTGATCCTGGCACCGGACACGGCGAAAATCAGCAATAGCACGGGCGGAGTCAGGGCAATGACACCGCCGAAGTCGCTGCCCATGGTCGGCCAGCCCTGACAGACCACCACTCCGAAGCCGATCAGCGCCACGGCGACGATGGCGGCGCGTCGGCGACGTGCGATGAGGAACCGGTGGGCGACGTACCCTGCGACGAGCAGTCCAGCGCTGGCGTAGGCGCCGAAGGTGACGTTGCCGAACCCGTACCAGCGCAGCCCGAAGATGGGTCGAGAGTTGAGCAGCGAGCCGGGTTGCATGGGGCCGCCGAGCGCGGCATCGACCGTGAAGGCCGCAACCGTAAGAGCGGCCCCCGCGATGGCGGCTGGGGCAGGGACGAGCCGGGCCAAGAGCACCGCCGCGGCGGTCAAGATCGCGGACCAGCCGAGCATCACGCAGGTGGCTACGAGGCCTGGGGAATCGCTGTCCTGCCAGGGGACCGCGCCGGTCAGCATCATGGACACCAACCAGACCGTGGAGAGGGTCAAGATCAGCTGGGTGATCTTCAGCCGGTGAAAGACCAGCCCGCCGACCATGATCAATGTGAGCACCGTGCCGGTCAGGCCCACCCCCAGGTAGGCGGCAGGAGCCGCACTGGACAATGCGGCGGTCTGCTCGAGCTGGCTGTCGATCGCGTCAATGGAGAGTTGCGCCTCGTAGACAGCGAACGGTGAGCCGTCCACAGCGACCGGCACCGGCGAGTCCGGTGGGCGTCCGATGTCGATCAGAGTCCGGGTCAGATCGGTCAGCGTGACAACGCCCTCCCGCCTTGTGCTCGCCGAGGTTAACCAGCCCGGGAGAGTCGTGCCCAGCCGGTAGATCACCTGGAGACTGCGGTCGTCAGATCCCGGTGCCGGGCCGATGCCGGCGAAGATCACAGTGACGGATTCGTCGGTCGTCAACTTCGCGACGATCTGGTCCGATAAGGCCCCGGCGTCCACAATCGTGATCGGACACGACAGACGCAGACCGTTAGCGACGAACTCCTCAGGCGTCGCATAGGCCGCCAACGTACCGTCGGGCCGGGCCGCAGCCAGTGCCGCCCCAGGGCCGACTGCCGCGACGCAGCCGCTGGCGGAGGCGGCCAATGTGCCGAGCTGGGCATCCCCATTACGAGCCGCCGCCGCCGCCTGGCGCTCCGCCCAGTCCGTCACAGCTCTATTTGCGACAACCGGGTCGCATAAACCACCGACCGCCGCACGCCGGCCGGCGCCCAACGTCGTCCAGCCAGCTGCCGCGCAGTCGGGAACATAGCGACCCCGGGCGGCGACCGAGCCGACTTGCGCTGTATTCAGATTGGCGCCGAGGATCGTACGGTCCGCGTCGGTGAGTTCGGGACGCCCAGTGACGCCGACTACGACCACGTGCTCAGTGAAGATCGCCGACGGCTGAGGCGTCTCAGCCAGGGAGTGAACGCCGCGCAGAGCCATGAACATCCCGCCGAGCAGGATCAACAGCAGCGTCCCCCGCAGGGTCACTGGCCATACTGACTGGGTCGCGTCATCGACGACACGGCCGCCTGCCGCGAGCTGCCGGGGCGGTGACCTGCGCGCGCTGGTACGCGTGGACGATGACCGTTCAGCCATGCGCCAGTGGGCTAGACCTTCGCGGCCAGGAAACCGAACACGCTACGGAACACCGCGGTGCCGTCGGTCGTCGGACCGGTCAGCGGATCGACATTGTGCTCGGGATGCGGCATCAGCCCGACGACATTGCCGCGCTCATTGCAGATCCCGGCGATGTCGTGGAACGACCCGTTCGGATTGCCGTTGACATAGCGGAAGATGACCTGCCTTTCGCCCTCCAGGCGACGCAAGGTCTCGGGGTCTGCGACGAAGCCGCCCTCACCGTTCTTGAGCACGATGTTTATCAGCTGGCCTCGCTGGAACTCACGGGTCCAGGGTGTGTCGACCGACTCGATCCGGAGATCTTGATCCCTGCAGACGAAGGTCCGTACATCATTGCGAATGAGAGCGCCGGGCAGGAGGTGTGCCTCACAGAGAATCTGGAAGCCGTTGCAGATCCCGAGCACCGGCAGCCCCGCGTCGGCTTTCTTGATCAACTCGCTCATCACTGGAGCGAACCGGGCGATGGCTCCGCAGCGCAGGTAGTCACCGTAGGAGAAGCCGCCCGGCAAGATCACCGCCTCAATTCCCTCAAGTGAGTCATTGCCGTGCCAGAGCGGAACCGGCTCGCCGCCGCTCAACCGGACGGCGCGCAAGGCGTCCACATCGTCGAGCGAGCCGGGGAAGGTGACGACGCCGATGCGTGGCCCCATCAGTGCGCACCCGCTGGGGCGGCCTCCGGTGAATCGACCATCGCCTCGTCGTCCGGCCCAGCCTCAACCCGTACCTCGAAGATCTCGATGACCGGGTTGGCGAGGAGGGTTTCCGCGGCACGATGAATTTCAGTCAGCCGTGCTTCGGTAAGTTCACCGTCGACATCAAGCTCGAAGCGCTTGCCCTGTCGCACGGAGATACCGGCGAAACCCAGCCGACCAAGCGCACCAGTAACGGCCTTGCCCTGCGGGTCCAAGATCTCCGGCTTCGGCATCACGTCGACCACCACCCGTGCCATGCCGCGATCTTATCTAGCGTCCATACCCGAAACGGCCCCGCAATCCATCATGCCTGGTCACGGACCACCTAGGCTGGATCGTGTCCATGATCACAGTCAACGGCGTTGAGCTGTACTACGAGGAGTACGGCAGCGGCGTTCCGATCCTGGGCATTCACGGAACACCCAGCTCGGCGCAACTCTGGGTGGACGCGGCGCGGGAACTGGGGCAGCGAGGTCGGTGCATCATCTACGACCGCCGCGGCTTTCCGCGCAGCCGTGGGCCGCAGCAATTTGAATCGGTCGACTTGGCCGACCATGTCGAAGATGCCGCTGGGCTACTCGACGCCCTGCAAGCGACCCCCGCCGCAGTCATCGGCCGCAGCACTGGCGGACTGATAGCTCTCGAGCTGGCGCGTCGTCACCCGGCCAAGGTTGCTGTCCTAGTCCTATTGGAGCCAGCCGTTTTCAGCGTTGACGCCGAGACCGCTGTGGTCGCAGAAAACCTTCGGCACTTGGTCCAGGAGACCGCCGCAAAAGAGCCGTCGAGCGCCGCCGAGACCGTTGTTCGGGAAGCGCTCGGAGATCAGCTTTGGGAAGACCTGCGATCAGAAGTCAAGGAGACTCTCTCCGAGACCAGCCCCGCGGTGTTGGCGGAGCTCCGAGGGCATGGACTCGACCTCAGTGAAGACCCACGCACATATACGCCTGAAGAGCTGGCGGCCATCCGCCAGCCGACCTTGCTGGTTTCGGCGCAGGACTCACCGGGCGTTCTGCATCGGGTGAACAATCGGCTATCTCAAGCTTTGCCCCATGCCGAGACGGCGCTGGTTCCCGGCGGCCACCTGATCAACCCGGCCCACCCCGTCGTCGTGCAGTACATCCAGCGGTTCGTCGCCGGCTGAAGATCCTCGATCCGCTGCCCAATCTCGCATCTGCTGCCGATTATTCGGCAGTCGATCCGAGAGTCGGCAGTGGATCCATAGGAGAGCGCTCAAGCCGCGCGACGGAGACCGCGGATGAATGCGCGCTCGAGTCGGTCGGCCAGCATCTGGTGCTGCGCCAAGTCCGACCATGTCCAGCGCACCATCTCCCAGCCAAGGTCGCGAATGCGATCCTCGCGGAGCTTTTCTCGGAATACAGCATCCTCGGGTGTTTCGCCGGGGCGGCGCAGCCGACCGTACTTGACCTTGCCGTCGAACTCGCCAACCGTGCGTTGACCTTCCCAACCGAAGTCCGTACGGGCGATCCGACGACCGTTCCGGTCATAGATGTCGAACTGAAGCTCTGGTGCCGGCAGCGCTAAGCGGCTGAGAATGATTCGGCTCTTCGACTCACCGACACTCTCCGCGCGGCCATCGATGAACGCGGCCACACGACGGGCTTGTGGCATTCCTTTTCGATTGCGACCACGCTCGAGACTGCGGTCCAACTCTGCCGGCGGTAGTCCGGCCCGCAGCGCTGCGTCACCGATGGCAACCGCTTTGTCGTAGCTAAACATTCGCGCACAATCGACGACGGTCCTTGCCAGACAGGTGACCGGCAGGGAGTCCAAGGTGATGATTTCGTCGGCTTCCAGCGGGGCGGCATGCAGGTGGAGGACTCGGCCTCGTCGGCCGTGTCCACCTCCGGCTTTGGTCACGTGCACTCGGGTCAGATCCGCAGCCCAAGATGGTAGACCGTACAGCAGCGCAGCCGACGCATGACTGAGGCACACATCGGCGCACCTTGGCACGGTGGCTGCGATCAGCCTTCGGTGCTCAACCAATGCATCATCGGCCTTGGTCATGGCATAGGCGCCGTGCCGTACCCGGATCAACTCGCCCGTTCTGGCTAACCGGGACATGCCGTCGTATGGATAGCCCTCCAGCTTGAGCGCCCTAGCTAGCAGTACGTCATCACCTGCGGACACCGAGCCAGCACAGCACAGGCTCGGTACCGATAGGAGCGCCTCGCGAAATCTGTGGATAGCGCTTCGGCTGTCCACCGAACGGCTTATCAGGGTGTCGATCCGCTGCTCAATCTCGCATTTGCTGCCGAATGATCGGCAGTAGATCCGAGAATCGGCAGCGTATTGGCTTAGCGGGCCTCGGTCAGGCGGTGAAGGCCGAGCCGGTCAGCCGCTCGTACGCCTCCACGTACTTGGCTCGGGTCGCGGCAATGACATCAGGCGGCAGCGGAGGCGGGGGCTGGCCGGAGGTACGATCCCAGCCCGACTGGTGGAGCAACCAGTTCCGGACAAACTGCTTGTCGTACGAGTCGAGCCGGCCACCCGGTTCCCAGGTGGTGGCATCCCAGAACCGGGATGAGTCAGGTGTCAGCACCTCGTCCGCGAGCACCAGAGTGCCGTCGTCGCGGCGGCCGAATTCGAACTTCGTGTCAGCCAGTAAAATGCCGCAGTTGCGGGCGACGCCCTCTGCCTTGGCATACACAGTCAGAGTCAGATCGCGGATTTGCGCCGCAGCCTGATCACCGACCATTTCCTCAACAGCCCGAAAGTCCATCGCTTCATCGTGCTGACCAAGCGGCGCCTTGGTGGTCGGTGTGAAGATGGGCTCGGACAGCCGCGAACCATCGACGAGCCCCTCGGGCAGTCGAATGCCGCAAACGGTCCCTGACCGCGAATAGTCGATCCATCCCGAGCCGGTCAGATAACCCCGGGCAACACACTCGACCGGGATCATCTCTAACCGCTCGCAGATCACTGCTCGGCCGGCGACCGGGGCCGGGACGTCTGTCGATACCACATGGTTATCGACTAGCCCCATCAGCTCCCGGAACCACCACTGCGACAGCTGGTTCAAGATCAAGCCCTTGTCCGGGATGAGATTGTCCAGCACGTAGTCGAACGCACTGATCTTGTCGGTGGCGACCATAAGCAGACGGTCGCCGGCCAGCGCGTACAGTTCGCGGATCTTCCCGGCGTGTACGAGCGGCAGACCGAGCTGATCTTGGTAGATCACGCCGCGGTCAGACGACATCACGGCGCACGGTAAACAGAACGCCGACGATTGCCGGTAACAGGCACCAAGCTCCCAATACGAGCATTCCCTGCCACCAGCTAAACGGATGCTGGGCGGCGAAGAGGAAGGGGTTCGTCACCCCCAGCATCGCGTTGGTTGCCCCGGTCGGCATTAGGTTGAGGCCCATGTTCCAGTGCTTGATGTAGAACAGCGCGGCGAGCGATGGCTCCACCAGGTACGCGAAGCCGACCCCGACCAGCATGGCGAGCACCATACTGCGGATCAGGATCCCCAAGCCCATGCCGATGAGCGTCCAGAGCGCAATCGATGCAACCCCCAGCCCCAGCGATCGCCAAGTGTCCGCCCGATCGAGAAACAGCGATCCACCCTTGATCTTCACGAACGGAATGGCAACCAGGAGCCCGGCAAGCACGCTGGCGAAGCCGTACAGCATGCCGAAACCCAGCAGGGAGGCGGCCTTAGCGACGATGACCCGCATCCGCTTGGGCGTTGCGAGGTAGGTAGTAGCCATCGTCTTGTATCGGTACTCCCCACCCATAGCCAGGATCCCGATCACGAGAGCAAGGATGCGCGCCAGGCCGTTGCCGCCGTTGTATACGCTGCGCAGCGTTCCGGGCGCGTCGAATGCCGGTGTTGGATCGCCGACTGTCGTCTGGGCGAGGTTCGCGCTGAAAGCCGGCACCAGGGCGTACGCCCCGCCAAGCAGAAAGACGCAGAGCAGCATGATCCACCAGAGCCTGGTGGTCGAGATCTTCCTGATCTCCGAAGCGAGAACTCCAGTCACGCCGATCGCCGCCCGATCCGATGCTCGCCATCCTGAAGCATGGCGAAGAACTGCTCCTCCAGGTCGTACCGTTCCCGGGCGAGCTCGAAGACAGCGATGTTGGCGTTGAAGAGCGCGGCGCCGATGACATGAGTGTCCGGTGTGCTGAGTTGAAGGTACGGACCCTGCTCATCAGTGCCCCGCCGCATCGCTGCCCCAAGTTCGGCGAGCGCTCGCTCCGCCCGGTCAATGTTGGACACGCGAACTCGGGTGGCACCCCGCAGATCGAGGTCCGCCATCCGCGCCTTCTTCACTAACCGGCCTCGGTTGATCACTACGATGTCGTCGGCCGTCGTCCCGACCTCGTGCAGCAGATGAGACGACATCAGGACGGCGCGACCCTGCGCGGCGAAGTTCCGCAGAAAGGATCGCAGCCAGCGGATCCCCTCTGGGTCCAGCGCATTGGCCGGCTCGTCCAAGATCAAATAGTCGGGATTACCCAGCAGTGCTCCGGCTAGTGCCAGGCGTTGCCGCATCCCCAGGGAATAGCTGCCGGTCGGCCGGCGCCCAGCCTGGGTCAATCCGACCAGTTCCAGCAGCTCATCGACCCGGTCATCGCCGACACCCGCCGTGGCGGCGAGCACCCTCAGATGGTTGCGGCCGGTACGGCCCGGGTGGAAATTCGCCTCGAGGACGCAACCAACGGTTCGCTGCGGGTGCGGCAGATCGATATAGGCTCGCCGACCAAATCTCGCGGTCCCGGCGGTGGGCGATGCCAGTCCCACGAGCATCCGCAGCGTGGTGGTTTTGCCGGCGCCGTTGGGTCCGAGAAATCCGGTCACTCTGCCCGGTTCGACAGTGAAACTGAGATTGCTAACCGCCGCTTTGTGCCCGAAATTCTTGTTCAGCCGATTGATCACGATCGGCTCGACCTTCCGTCGCCTCACTGGAGTCAACGGCGCGGTCGTCGATACTTTCGCTGAGTCAGCCAAGAGTGCTGAACCGTTTCCCCGAGTCACGTCCATCTGCTCGACGATGGCATGCCGCGCATGTCCCATCGATTCATTCTCGCAGCAGTCGGTCGACGCTGTTGACAGGCCCTTATAGTCCGGGATGCCATTGCGCGATCCCTGAATCTCACCCCGAAGGACCCAGCAAATCGGTCGAATATCGCGCGTCGAACGCCGAAACTGGAGAGGTGCCGACAGCGAGGAATTCCACATGAAGCGCCTTAGTCGCCCGCACGACGATCGGATCATCGCCGGCGTCTGCTCAGGCATCGCACGCTATTTCAACGTCAGTCCCAATCTGGTCCGGCTGCTGTTCGCGCTTAGCCTGCTGCTTCCGGGTCCGCAGATTCTGATCTACATCGTCGGCTGGATTTTCATGCCCGAAGAGTCCAAGACCGTCATCTGAGTTTCCTCGGCGTCTTCCCTCCCCCTTGCCGACCTTGACCCCCGACCGGGGGTCAAAGTCGTTTCTTGTTGCGGTTAGCGCCACCAGGTCAGGCGTGGGAGTAGAGCGTACGGACGATGTCTTCTATCGCCGGCTCCTCCAAGGTGAGGTCGACGACCTCGACTTGAGCCGAGACTTCGGCCAACACCCGCGCAGCCGTGGTCTCGGTTGGGCTGAACGCCAAGCGTTGGCGCTGACCCTCCAGATCGCTGCCGATGTGGTGCGCCTGAGACACGACAAGAGCCGGATGCGGACCCGGCAGATCGACGACCAGCACTCGTTGCAGCGCGACCCGCTCGGTCAGCGCGAGCAGCGTTCCGTCGAAGACCAGCCGGCCATGGTCGACTACGAGCACTCGCTCGCAGAGCCGCTCGATGTCACCCATGTCATGGGTGGTGAGCAGCAGCGTCGTGCCGAGTTCGGCACGTTCAGTCACCAGAAAGTGACGGAGCCGTTCCTTACTGATCATGTCCAGCCCGATCGTCGGCTCATCCAGGACCAGCAGGCGTGGTCGGTGGACTAGGGAAGCTGCCACCTCGCCACGCATTCGCTCACCCAGGGAGAGCTGACGTACCGGTGTGTCGAGCAGCGCCGCCAGCCCCAAGCCGTGGACGAGTTGTTCTGTACGGTCAGCGGCCGCGTTCGCGGGGATGCGGTGGATGGCTGCGAGGATCCGGAACGAGTCACGCAGCGGCAGGTCCCACCACAATTGGCTGCGCTGGCCGAAGACCACCCCGATCTCTCGGGCGAGCCGTCGGCGCTGTGGCACGGGGTCGAAGCCGCAAGTTTGGACGCGGCCGCCGCTGGGAACCAGGATGCCGGTCAACATTTTGATCGTGGTCGACTTGCCGGCCCCATTTGCGCCGATGTAGCCGACCGCCTCCCCCGGCATGATTGAAGCGGTGATGCCGTCCACAGCGCGCACAAACTTCTTCTCGCGCGCCAACCGCCCAGCCTTCTGCCGTACGACGAAGGAGCGGCGCAAGTCCTCGAATGCCACGATTGGCTGCACAATTAGCCACCAGCTCCGGTGAATCTGCGGATCCCGGCCCGCCAAGCTAGCCCGGCCAGCAGCCATGTAGTGCCGGCGAAGATCGGCGCAAACCATCCCAGCCAGGCCGGAAGCAATGCCGGACCGGGCAGCCCCAAGATCAACAGCGCCGGAGCGTAGGCAGTTATGGTGGCGGGCGCGACGAACGTGAACGCGATGCGCAACGGCAGAGTCAACACGCTGCCAGGAAGTTCCCCGGCATAGCTGCTGCCGTAGACGAAGCTCGAGGTAAATTCCGCGCCGTCGATTAAGAAGAACTGCAGACCCCCGGCTACGGCGAAGAGCCCTCCGTAGATCAGCGCGCCAAAGATGGGTGTTGTGATCACGAGGTAGATCACGGACGGAGTCCAGTCCACCGCGACGTTGTCCATTGCAATGACCAAGATCACGATGGCGACAAGAGCGCGCCCGCAGCGGCGAAGTTGAATGTCGTTCGTGATCAGCTGACTCATCAATGGAAGCGGGCGGACCAGCAACGCCTCCAGCTGACCTGCGCGGAGCAGGGTCGGAATGGAATCAAGCTGGCCGAAGACCACGTCGGCAAGGGAGAACCCCAGGTTCGCGAGGGCGAACACCACGCTGGCTTGGGCGAAGTCCAGACCACCGAAGATCGGGACATTGTGCAAGATCACGTACAGCTCGGTGAGTTCCACGATGCCAACGGCCGCTGAGGTCAAGGTGAGCAGGATGAAGCTCGTCCGGTACGCCAGCTGGCTTCGAATCCGTGATTCAACCAGAGTCCGATACCCGGTCCAGACCGCCGCATCAGCCACCTTGGACCACCAACCGCAGGCTCGCCCGCCACAAAACAATCCGGCCGAGGACGAGCAACACGACGAGCCAGGCCACCTGAATTCCGATCACCTGCAGGGCGTCACAGTTCAGCACCCGTCCCGACAAGACGTCGATGGGCGCCTGGAACATCCACGGGAACGGCAGCACGTTGATCACCGTGCGCAACGACTCGGGGAACATGTGGACGGGTACGAAGAGCCCACACAGCGGTCCGATGAGGACGAAGTACAGCCCGACGAATCCACGAATGTCCACGGTCCAGAACGCGATCAGGTTGATCATGAAGCGCAAGGCAAAGCTGATGGAGATGCCAAGGGTGACGCTGAGCAGCCCAAGCGGAAGAGCCGTCCACGAGCGGGGCAGGGCCAACCCGACGGTTAATGCGCCAACCAGGAGTGGCGGCAATCCGCGCGCCGGAAAGACGAAGGCGGCCCGGCCGAGGTCGCGTAGCCACCAGCCGAGCTGGAGGTCGACCGGTCTTGAGAGATCGACAGCGATCTCCCCGGTCTTCACCCGATCGGCTATGTCTGTCCAGATGAACAGCGCCATTGGCGCGAGCAGCGCTTGGCCAAGCCAGACATATGTCGATACCTCTCGAGTCGAATAGGCGGCAAGGCTTCCACCCGCCGTTGCGATGGCAGCCGATAGAACGCTGACCCGGATGAACCCGAAAACCGAGTTGGTGAAGACCCCGGCCAGGATTGCCAGCCGGTAGCTGCTGTATCGCCGGAACTCGCCTCGAGCCAGTTCCGCGTACGCACGCACAATCGCACAACCGTAGGCGGGTGCCGAGAAGCGGTCAAACTAGATGATCGGACCGGGTTGGTAGGCGGCGGCTTGCGGATGCGCGGCGGCGATCTTGTCTACCTCCGCTACCAATGCGGCAACCTGCTGACCGGCCGTGCCGGCGAGCTCGAGCGGGTTGGCAAGCACCTTGTCAAGATCATCGCGACGAACCCCCAGCCGAGCATCAGCCGCGAGCCGATCTAGCAAGTCGTTCTCGGTTCTGCCGGTCTCGCGCATCTCCAGCGCCACGGCGACGGCATGATCCTTGATCACTTCGTGCGCGGTCTCCCGCCCAACGCCCTGGCGCATCGCGGCGATCAGCACTTTGGTGGTTGCCAGAAACGGCAGGTAACGCTGCAACTCCGTTTCGATGACCGCCGGAAAGGCGCCGAAGTCGTCGAGCACGGTGAGGAAGGTCTCGAAGAGCCCGTCCAGAGCGAAGAACGCGTCGGGCAGCGCGACCCGGCGGACCACTGAGTCGGACACATCGCCCTCGTTCCACTGATCCCCCGCCAGCTCACCCACCATCGACACGTAGCCTCGGACCACGACGGCAAGACCGTTGACTCGCTCGCAAGATCGGCTATTCATCTTGTGCGGCATCGCGCTGGACCCCACCTGGCCAGGTTGGAATCCTTCGGTGACCAGCTCATTGCCTGCCATCAGGCGGATCGAGGTTGCGACGTTGGACGGGGCCGCCGCGACCTGGGCCAGCGCGCTGACGACGTCATAGTCCAGCGATCTCGGATAGATCTGTCCGGTGCTCACAAAGACACGAGAGAACCCGAGATGGGCGGCAATCTGCTGCTCCAGCTCGGTCAGCTTTGCTTCATCGCCGACCAGATCGAGCATGTCCTGACCGGTGCCGACCGGACCCTTGATGCCGCGCAATGGATAGCGCGCGATCAGCTCCGCCACGCGGTCGTATCCCACCAGCAATTCGTCGGCGGCAGTCGCGAACCGCTTGCCTAGCGTTGTCACCTGCGCGGCCACGTTGTGTGACCGGCCGACCATCGCCAGCTCGGTGTACTCGCCGGCGAGGCTCGCGAGTCGGACTAGCGTTGCGACGACCCGATCTCGGATGATCTTGAGTGAGGAGAGAACCTGCAGCTGCTCGACGTTCTCGGTCAAATCTCGGGATGTCATTCCCTTATGAATGTGCTCGAAACCCGCCAGAGCGTTGAACTCCTCGATCCGCGCTTTGACATCGTGCCGAGTGATCTTCTCTCGTTCGGCAATCCGGTCCAGATCGACCTTCTCGACGACGGTTTCGTACGCCTGGATCACCGCATCCGGATCGTCCCCACCGAAGTGCACACCAAGATCACGCTGGCCGATGAGCACAGCCAGCCAAAGCCGTCGCTCGGAAATGATCTTGTTTTCTGCTGACCAGACTCGGCGCATCTCTTCGGACGCGTAGCGGTTCGCCAGCACGTTGCCGATCATGATCAACGATTCACCAGCTGTGATGCCGCCAGGGCGATGTCGGTCCGATAGAAGGAGCCAGCCAAGTCGATCTTGGCAATCGAGTCATAGGCACGGCCTCGGGCCGCGTCCAGATCATTACCGGTGCCAACCACTGTCAGCACGCGTCCTCCTGAGCTGATCAATCGGCCCGCAGCATCGACGGCGGTGCCCGCCTGGACAACGATGCTCCCGTAGCGCTCTGCGGCATCGAGGCCCGTGATCACTCCTCCGGTGTCCGGCGATCCTGGGTAGCCGGCGGCGGCGAGTACGACGCCGACCGCAGCTCCATCACGCCACTCGAGATCCGGCTGAGCAGCAAGATCACCGGTTGCGGCGGCATACAGCAGGCCGCCGAGCGGGGTATGCAGCAGGGCCAGCAACGGCTGGGTTTCCGGATCCCCGAAGCGGGCATTGAACTCCACGACGCGGATGCCGCTCTCGGTCAGCGCCAGCCCTGCGTAGAGCAGACCGATGAATGGGGTGCTGCGGCGCGAAAGCTCGTCGATCGTCGGTTGCAGCACTGTGCGACGGACATCTTCCGCAAGATCATCCGGCGCCCATGGCAGCGGCGTGTAGGCACCCATGCCACCGGTATTCGGTCCGGTGTCCTCATCGCCAACCCGCTTGAAATCCTGCGCCGGCTGCAGTGCCCGTACGGTCAGGCCGTCGGTAATGCCGAACAGGCTGACCTCCGGACCAGCCAGATACTCCTCGACGACGACTCTAGGGCAGCGAACCCCATGCTCCAGGGCTGCCTGCCGGTCCTCGGTCACTAGGACGCCTTTGCCTGCGGCCAAACCGTCGTCCTTGACCACGTACGGCGGCCCGAACTCGTCCAACGCCGCCTCGATCTCGGCAGAGCTGGAACAGGGCCGAGCGCGGGCAGTCGGTACGCCTGCTGCCGCCATGACCTCCTTGGCGAAGGCCTTGCTGCCCTCAATTTGGGCTGCCGCGGCCGAGGGCCCGAAGCAGGCGATGCCTGCAGCTCGGACGGCGTCGGCGACTCCGGCGACGAGCGGAGCCTCGGGTCCGATCACCACAAAATCGGTGCCGAGCTCTGTGGCCAAATTGGCAACCGCAGTGCCGTCGACGGGATTGACGGGGTGATTGGTCGCAATATCAGCAGTGCCCGGATTACCTGGAGCGACGTGGACCTCGGTGACGGTCGGGTCGCGACGAAGCGCCAGAGCCAGCGCATGCTCTCGTCCGCCGGAGCCAATCAGCAGCACCTTAAGAGCGTTGACCACGTGCCAGTAGCCTACCCAGAAAAGACCTCAGCGGCAGGGTGCCGAGTTCACCCGGCGCACCCTCATGCCGTCGATCCGGATGGCCACCGAAGTCGCGTTGTGGGCCTCGTTGGTCTCTAGCGGCCGACCCCATGGATCAGCCTTGAGGTCAAGACAGAGAACTTCCGACCGCACATTGGAGGGCAGGCGCAACCACTGGCCGGACACGTTCGCTTTGTAGACATCCACCCAGCCTGCGAGATTCCTTGCGGGCTGGTCCTGCGAGTGCATTCCCCGAAGTGACGTCGCCGCACCACCACCCGCTGGCCTGGCACCCGAGCGTTATCCCGTAGGCAGAAGCTGACCTTGGGCCGGCTAACCAGAACCTGGGATGAACCGGGGCGTCTAAGGGAGTAGGAGGCCATCGCGGCAAAGTGCCAATGATCATGGCCAGGATGGAGCAGCATGCACCCGGTACCTAGACCGAGCGCGGTACGGTCGCGAGCGCGTTGGAATATGCCATCTCGGTTGAAATCTCGATGCAGTGCTTGGACCGCTTCATGCTGTCCCGCCAGACACCTGCCGCGCTCCCTGGGCAGCAGGAAAAGTGGCCCAGGTCTGACGTTGGCCAGGGAAGCGGCGAACCGGAGTTGTCGGGTACCTCGCACGACTTCGATACTCAGACTGCTTGCCGATGCCAGGCAAGGTCGGACATTCTTTCGCGGCTACCCGCTGATCGTCACCGCGCAGTAGCCTCATCATCCGTGCGCGACCCCGTCTTCCCGGCCTTGCACATCCGGCCGCCACGCGGATGGATCAACGACCCCAACGGCATCTGCCTGATCGACGGGACGTACCACGTCTTCTTCCAGTACAACCCGAATGCACCGCGGCATGGCGACGTCCACTGGGGTCACGCAAGTTCCACCGATCTGTTGCGCTGGCGGCATCATCCGGCTGCACTGGTCCCTCGGCCGGGCATGATCGACTCCGGGGGCTGCTGGAGTGGTTGCATCACCGACGACCACGGTGTACCGACGGCGATTTACACCGCGAACCCCGACGACCCTCGTCGGGCGGTCGTCGCGCTCGCACGCAGCGATCGGACACTTCTCAGGTGGCAGCAGGAGGAAGCACCGATCATCGCCACGCCGGTTCGGCCCGGGGTCGATGAGGTTCGCGACCCCTTCGTCTTTATGCATTCCGGCCACCGGTACGCCGTACAAGGTGCCGGGCACCGCAACGGCCACCCGCAACTGCTGCTCTGGGGATGCGACGACCTCGCCCGGTGGGTTGAACTCGGCACGCTGCTGACCGACGATGATCCGATCGCTGCCGAGCTCGCACCCGCCAATATCTGGGAGTGCCCGAACCTGGTGCAGATCGACGGCCAATGGCTGCTCCTGATATCGCTCTGGCGCTGGATTGACGACACTCATCGGCTGGTTGGAGTGCGCTACCTTCTCGGCGATCTGGTCGGCGACGGCGAGGGATTGCGGTTCATGACCACCAATGGCGGCGTCGTGGACGACGGCCCTGCCTTCTATGCGCCCCAGGCGCTGCCAAGCCAGCACCGTACGCTGCTCTGGGGGTGGGCCTGGGAAATAGGGCGTACGCCGGAGCAGGTCGAGGAGGCCGGCTGGGCCGGGATCCTGACGTTTCCACGGGAGCTCTTCCTCGACCGTGGGCGGCTGTGCCAACGGCCCGCCGCAGAACTGATCGGTTTGCGGTCAGCCGAACTGGCGTGGCAGCGCCCCTTCGCCGAGCACGCCTTCGAGGTGGTGACACATGGTCCGACCACCCTGCGCCTGCTGGACGGCGCTGACGAATTCACTGTGACCAGCGTGACCGGCTCACGAAACAGCGCTGGAAGAATCTTCGTCGACGGCAGCATTGTCGAGACTTTCCACAACGGTTCGGCACGCACGACTCGCGCGTATCCGAGCGCGTCCAGTCGCTGGGCCATCCTGACCTCTAGCGGAAACGCTGAGCTCTACCGGCTGGCCCTACCTGCCGGCTGAGGGCCCGATGAGGGTGCGGCCACCGAGTCCCGATGTACCGGAGGACAGACAAAGCGCAGCTGCTTGACCGCGTCTTCACCGCCGCTGGCGAGCCGTTCGACCAGCATGTTGACGGCTTGACCGGCCATCGGGCGATCCGGTCGTTCAACCGTGGTCAGCGGCGGAGCGCACTGACAGGCCAGCTGTTCACCGTCCTCAAGACTGACCAACGACAGTTCGTCGGGGATACGGATCTGCAGCTCCGCTGCCGCCAGAGCCGCACCGACGCCAAAGCGCTCATGCGCGCAGATCAATCCGGTCGGCGGTTCCGGTTGCTCCAGCAGTGCACGAGCTGCAGCAGCCGCCGATGCGATGTCGCGGGTTGGCAGAAATTGTGCGCGGCCATTCAGGTCAGCCGCGGCGACAACTTGATGGCACCCGGCCACCCGAAGCCGGGTCTGAACCGCGTCGGGCTGGCCGGCCAGCAGGCCGATCCGGGAGTGGCCCGCATCAATCAGGATCTGCGCGGCCGAAGCGCCCGCGCCTGCCTCATCCGGGACGACGCTTGTGACAGTGGCCTGCGGGTCGGCACAGTTCACCAGAATCGTCGGTAGCGACAACATCAGCTCGCTGGGCTGATAGTCCGTCAGCTCAGGGGCCACGACCAGCAGCGCCTCGACCTGGCGATCACGGAGCGTAGCCAGTGCCCGACTCTCGACTTCTTGGTCACCACTGGTGTCCATGAAGATCAGTACGTAGCCGGCCTCGGTCGCCGCATGCAATGCCGCACTGAGGATCAAGGCGGGATGTCCTGCCACATTCGGCCACGTCAGTACGCCGATCGTGCGAGTCCGCTGGCTGCGCAGGCTGAGCGCGACCGCATTGGGACGGTAATTCAGCCGCTCAGCTGCCTCGAGAATCGCTTTTTGCTTGTCGGGTGCGATGTTGCCCTCGCCACGGCCGTTGAGCACCAGTGAGACGGCGCTGCGCGATACGCCCGCGAGGTCGGCCACATCCTGTGCGGTCGGCCTACGCATGCGCCCACTCTATTTTCTTTGTCTGCGGTGGGTTCCGGCTTTGGTCTTCTGCTATGCCGGTGACTGCGCACTTTTCCAGGTGTGGAGCCAGTGTTGAGCCGCAATAGTGCGCAGTCACCGGCACCAGGCTGCACAAAGCGGGTCGCGGCCGTAGCCGCAGCGAGCTGGTCGCGGACGTCTCGGCGCGGCTACAGCAGATCGTTGGTCACAATCGACTGCTCACGTGAAGGTCCGACTCCGATGCCGGAGATTCGGGCACCACACAGCTCCTCCAAACGGTTGACGTAGGCCTGCGCATTCTTGGGCAGGTCGTCGAAATCCTGGCACTGGCTGATGTCTTCGGTCCAGCCGTCCAGTTCTTCATAGATCGGCGTGGCGTGGTGGAAGTCGCTCTGCGAGGGCGGCATTACGTCGTATCGCTTGCCATTGACCTTGTAGCCGACGCAGACCGGGATCTTTTCCCAGCCCGTCAGCACGTCCAGCTTGGTGAGGAAGATGTCGGTAAAGGCATTGGCCTTCGCCGCAGACTCGACGACGAGTGCGTCGAACCATCCGCAGCGCCGCTTTCGCCCGGTCGTCGTGCCGAATTCGACACCGGTCTCCCGGAGCCGCTCACCGTCACCGTCCAGCAGCTCGGTTGGCATCGGTCCCTCGCCGACCCGAGTGGTGTACGCCTTGGCGATGCCAACGACGCGATCGATCCGAGTCGGTCCGACACCGGAGCCAACGCAGGCGCCGCCGGCCACCGGGTTGGAGGAGGTGACATACGGATACGTGCCATGATCAACATCGAGGTGATGCGCCTGCGCGCCCTCGAACAGCACTACCTTGCCGAGATCCAGGGCATCGTTGAGAACGCGGCTCACGTCGGCGACGTGGGGGCGAATCCGCTCTGCATGTGACAGCAGGTGCTCGGTCACCTGAACCGGATCGACACCGCGGCGGTTATACACCTTGATCAGCAGATGGTTCTTCTGCTCGAGTGCGGCTTCGACCTTTTGCCGCAAGATCGACTCGTCGAAAAGATCTTGGACTCTCACTCCGATCCGGTTGACCTTGTCAGAGTAGGCCGGTCCCACACCGCGACCCGTCGTACCGATCTTGGCCTTGCCCAGAAACCGCTCCGTGACCTTGTCGATCACCTGGTGATAGCTCGTGATCACGTGAGCGTTCGCGGAGATGATCATGTGTGAGGCATCGACGCCGCGAGCCGCCAGCGCCTGGATCTCGGTGAACAAAACATCAAGATCGACGACGACGCCGTTTCCGATGACAGGAACGCATTTAGGGTTGAGGATCCCGGACGGCAGGAGGTGGAGGGCGTAGCGCTCACCGTCAACCACGATGGTGTGCCCCGCGTTGTTCCCCCCAGAGTACCGAACGCAATAGTCCACTCGATCGCCCAAGTGATCAGTCGCTTTGCCCTTGCCCTCGTCACCCCACTGGGAACCCATCACCACAATGCCCGGCATGTGATCGCCGCCCTTCAGCCGCGCACCTTTGTACGCAAAAGATGAAGCCCCTGGGCATAGGCCACAGGGACTCTTGCCACCTAACTCTACCGGAGTTCCTACGGCGTGTCGTCGGTGTTAGCCGACGCGGCCGCACCTCCAGCCAGAATCTCGTGCGCCGATTCCGAGGAATCGCGTAGGAACTGCGCGCATCGCTCCTGCTCCGCCGTGTCGCCGATCCGTTCTGCGGCCACTGCGAGGGCGTGCAGAGCCCGCAGAAAGCCCCGATTGGGTGCGTGCTCCCAGGGAATTGGGCCCGATCCTCGCCAGCCTGCCCGGCGTAGCGCGTCGAGTCCTCGGTGGTACCCCGTACGAGCGAAGGCGTACGCGGCGACGTCATCCTCGCGGGTGCCACGCATGAGCGCTTCCTCAGCCAGCAACGCCCAACACAGGCTCGAAGCGGGATGCGAACAGACGATATCGATCAGCTGCTTCGACTCGCTTTGGTTCAGCAACTCGGCAGCCGGATCGGGCGGAAGCAGCGTCGCCGCCGGACCACTGCTCGCCAGCAGGTCTCGATGCGAAGAGTCGGTCACATCGCCAAGGTAGCCGCTCGCGCCTTCGCTGGTCAGACCCAGTCCTTTGCCCGGAAGAGAGCGTACAGTGCGAGTGCAGTGATGATCATGATTGCCAGGTAGAGCCAGAAACCGGCCACCGACCCCACCAGGGGGAAGTGCACGTTCATTCCCACGAAACTTGTTACCAGCGTCGGCACCGCAATGATCGCCGCCCAGCCGGTGAGCTTCTTCATGATCGAATTGAGTCGAACGTCAGCCAGTGCAAGGCTGGTGTCGAACACCGATGCGAGTGCCTCTCGAAGTGCATCGGCCGCGTTCGCAACGCGGTCATGTTGTTCTGCGAGCAGCTTCCACCGGCGGCTCACAGTTGCGTTTCTGTTCTTTCCCTTTGCAGTTGAAGTCGGGCTCTCGACGACATCCGTCATCACAGTCCGCATTGGATCGGTGAGCCGGCGCAGTTGCGACAGCGCGCTTCGGAGGCGGAAGGCGTGGAGCTGCTCCTGCTTATCCAGTGGCCGCTCCTGGAACAGCGCGTCCGCCAATTGGTCGCTGGAATCCTCGAGCCACTGCACCGCGCCTTCATAGCTGTCAATGACTGCACCGATCACAACCTGCAGCGCCGTTTCGACGCCGCCCTGGGTCAGCGCTTCTTCGGATCGCAATAGCAGTTGTTCGGGCCGGAAGCTGCTGGTCGAATTGACCAGGCAAATCAGCGCGCGGTCGGTGGCGATGACGGAGATCGGCGCCGCAGAGATCTCAGCCCTTTCACGGTTGAGCACAGCGGCGTTGGTGATCACCAGCCGCGCCTGCCCGAAAGTCTCAAACTTCGCCCGCCTGTCCTCTGCCAGGAGGTCCTTGATCGCGAGTTCGTCAAGATCAAGAGCATGCGCCACCTGCTTCAGTTCCGCGGCTCCGTAATGGTGCTCACGAGGTAGCACCCACCATGCGGACGCATCTGAATGCAGCTCCAGGACGTCACTGAGATCTTCTCCGGTCAAATCCTCCGCGATGATCTTGCTTCGGGACCACACCCGGCACACCGGCGCAGGTCGGGGCGCGAGCTCAGTCACCATTCGAGAGTAACGCCGCCGAGGTGACGCATGTCGCAACGATCACCCTTGCGGGGTGAGGCAGAGGACTCCAAGATAAGAACAGAGTGTTCTGAACAGAAATCATGATCGGCGTCGACACTACGGAGACGTAATGACCAGAAGCCGTTTGGGACTCCTGGCGATCGGGGCGCCTGTCCTGCCACTCTTGCTAGCCGCGTGCAGCGCCGGTCAAGAAACTGGTGCACCGACGGTGCAATCCTCGGGTCCAGCGATTAGCCCATCTTCGTCAGCGGCAGCCACGGCCATTCCGTCCAAACGAGCGGTCAAGGACGTCACTGAGAAGGACTTCGATCGGAGCAACTTTCCTGCCGCCCCCAAGGTTGATAACCGCTGGTATCCGCTTACGCCGGGGACTCAATACGTCCTGGAAGGCAAGGCGGACCGGGGGCGTGGCGAGCTGCCTCATCAGGTCATTTTCACGGTGACAGACCTGGTCAAGGTGATCAACGGAGTGCCGACCGTCGTTCTTTGGGATCGCGATGTCAATGAAGGCGAGCTCGAGGAGGCTGAGCTTGCATTCCAAGCGCAAGACAACGACGGCAACGTCTGGCTCCTCGGCGAATACCCTGAAGAATACGAAGACGGCGAGTTCGCGACGGCGGAGAGCACTTGGTTCTCCGGTCTTCAAAGCGCCAAGCCGGGCGTGTTGATGCGAGCAAATCCACGGCCCAACACGTCGGCCTACTACCAGGGCCTCGCACCCAAGATCGAATTCCAGGACCGCGCCAAGGTGTCGAAAACCGGTTTACGGACCTGCGTCCCGGTCAAGTGCTACAACAACGTGCTGCTGATCGACGAATGGAACCCGCTGGAGCCAGAGGAGGGGCGCCAGCTCAAGTACTACGCCTCCGGCATCGGCAACGTCCGGGTTGGCGCGGTTGATGATCCGGAGGGTGAGGAGCTGGTCCTGGTCAAGAAGGTCACGCTCAGTGCAGCGGCGCTGGCCAAGGCCGATGCGGAGGCGCTGAAGCTCGAAAAGCATGCGTACAAGGTGCTGCCGAAGCTGTACGGACGCACCAGCCCGTCGAGAAAGGGCTAGGGCAAAGCAACTACTGGTTCAGGGTTGTCCCGGCCGACCGCAAATCTTCACAGGCCTCGACAACACGCTTAGCCATGCCCGCCTCTGCCACCTTGCCCCAGGAGCGCGGGTCGTACGCCTTCTTGCTGCCGACCTCGCCGTCAACCTTGAGCACCCCATCGTAGTTGCTGAACATGTGCCCTGCAGTCGGCCGGGTGAAGGCGTACTGAGTGTCTGTGTCGATGTTCATCTTGACCACGCCGTAGTCGACCGCTGAGCGGATCTCTTCCAATGTCGAGCCGGAGCCGCCGTGGAACACCAGGTCGAACGGGCGCTCCTTGCCGATCTTGCCGCCGACTTCGGTCTGGATCTCCTTCAGCACCTCGGGACGAAGCTTCACCGCACCCGGCTTGTAAACCCCGTGCACGTTGCCGAAGGTCAGCGCAGTGATGTAGCGGCCCTTCTCCCCCGTGCCCAGGGCCTCAATGGTGCGCAGGCCGTCTTCGACCGTGGTATAGAGCTTTTCGTTGATCTCCGCACTCACCCCGTCCTCCTCGCCACCGACCACGCCGACCTCGATCTCCAAGATCACATTCGCGGCCGAGGCGAGTGCGAGCAGCTCGTCGGCTATCGATAGGTTCTCCTCCAGCGGCACCGCCGATCCGTCCCACATATGCGACTGGAAGACGGGTAGACCGCCGTTCTTGACCCGGTCGGTGGACAGTGCCAGCAACGGGCGCACGAAGCCGTCCAGCTTGTCCTTGGGACAGTGATCAGTGTGCAGGGCGATGTTGATCGGGAAGTTCTTGGCGACTTCATGGGCGAAGGCCGCTAGCGCCACAGCGCCAGTCACCTGGTTTTTGATCTTCGGGCCCGAGGCGTAGTCGGCGCCGCCGGTGGACACCTGGACGATGCCGTCGGAGCCGGCGTCGGCGAAGCCTTGCAGTGCCGCGTTGAGTGTCTGGGAGGAACTGATGTTGATCGCCGGGTAGGCGAAGGAACCCTTCTTGGCCGCGTCGAGCATCTCGGCGTAGACCTCTGGAGTCGCGATGGGCATAGCTGCGGTTCCTTTCGTGCAGTCACCTTCTGGAGCGTTGCGCCGTCCACGCACGCGCGACGGCCGGCAGCAACGTAGGTATACGTTCCCGCAAGTGGCCAGTCTGTCAAAGATCGCGAGGAGGTGGTGGCAGGGTCAGCCTGGTCTCAGGGATCGTGCAGCCGCTGGGCGACTCAGCTGTCAAGAGCGGCCAAGTCGACCCCATGGCGCCCGCCTGAAAAGGCCCGCGCCGTGGTGTCAAGAGTCGCCGGATAGGTCGGGATCTGTTCAAAGGAAACGCTTG
The DNA here is from genome assembly GCA_046732135.1 of Actinomycetota bacterium. Taxonomy (GTDB): domain Bacteria; phylum Actinomycetota; class Actinomycetes; order Propionibacteriales; family Propionibacteriaceae; genus Microlunatus. Next base: position 5,710 of record JBKPML010000086.1, on the reverse strand, counting down.
CCCGGGTGCCGTTCGTGGTGGTCAGCCGCAGTACGGGTGGCCGTCCGATGCCACTGCGAACCGCTCCAATGGAAGCCACATCCGACCATGGCGCGTACAACCCGGCAACCTGTACTCCGGGAGGGCCCATCCGGACCGCGGTGCCGCTGCCCACGCTGGCCAACTCCTTCTTCGCGCGCCGGTAGCCCAGCAGGACCACTACCAGCCAGACGACTGACACGGCCACCAGCACGCCGAAGATCATGAGGTATCCGACCCCCTGCAACTGATCGCGCTGCCACAGGTAGAGCAGGGTCAGCACGGCAAGTGTGAGGCCCAGGCTGATCAGTCTGGAGGTCACCATCCGGCGGCGTCGCTGAACCTTAGCCGCGACCAAGCCGGGGTCGTACGGGACGACCAGCTCGGAGATCGGGCTCGTGCTCATCGGTTCGATAGCCATCACCTCTATTGTCTGCGACAGGTCGCGCCGTTGGCCGCCAAGATCGAGACGAAGACATGCGCATGATCGGATTGAGCAAGCGCCTCGAGGGAATTGCTCGCGCGGCGGTTGATCCGCTTCTTACTGACGACGAGCTCCAGCCAGCGACCGTCGGGAAGCCGCAGGTCGATGTCGCCCCGCTTCATCCGCACCGGACCGCGCTGGGTGAGGAGAAGATCATCTGCCGAGAAGAGCCAGGCCGGCTTGGTGGCACGCTCCGGGATGAAGGACAGCTTGCTGTCGGAAACGACCATGGTGCCGTACTCCACTTGGTTCGTACTCGAAAGCCAGGTGATCTTGGCCTGCCATAGGCTACTCGGTGCACCGACGGCGCCCAGAGGAAGCAGCTGGCCGGACGACGTCGCGACCAGTATCGGCGGCTTGGCGCGGTATTCGCTGCGCAGCGAGACGAAGACCAGAGCCAGAGCCAACAGGCCGGCTACAGCGGGGACCAGCCACTGGACCAGTTCGACAAGCCTCAATTCTCGAGAGCGCCCCGGGGTGTGATCCCCATATGGAGGCGGTAGCGATCGGCGCGATACCAGGACGTACACAACTCGATGAGCCGTTCGCCGGCAAAGGTGACTCGTTCCTGGACGAGCAAGGGCGCCCGTTTCGCTATGTGAAGCAAGCGAGCAAGCCGTGCATCCGCCGACTCTGCGCGTACCGTCTGTTCCCCATTAGTCGCCACGACTCCATAATCGCTGGCGAATACGTCGTAGAGGGAGCCGAGCTCACGCTGCAGCAGCCCAGGAAAAAGCATGGCTGGGTAATAACCCACCTCGTAGGCCATCGGGGTCCCGTCGGCTGTACGAAGCCGCTTGACACAAACGACGGGGCGACCGGGTCGCAGCCTGAGTGCGTGGGAGACCTGACTGTTCGCCGGCTCTTCGGTCGCCGACAACACCACTGTGGCCGGCGACAGTCCTCGGTCCCGCATCTCCCGGGAGAACGAGGTGAGGTGGAGCCTACTGTCGATCTGCGGCCCAGTGACGTACGTGCCCTTGCCGTGGATACGCTCCAGCGTCCCCGTCTCCACCAGATCCGAGATGGCCTGCCGTACGGTCACTCGACTGACGCCAAGGCGCTCGACGAGCGCTCGCTCGGAGGGTATGGCGTCACCCGCACGAAGTTCGCCGTCGATGAGCTCTTCGAGAATTCCACGCACTTGGGCATGCTTGGTGGTTGCTGCACGCAGCGGGCGGCGCTCGAACCGATAGCCGCCTGGGCGCACGCGGGCGGTCCCCCGAATCACAACCACTCCTAGCCGCTCGTGACCCAATCCAGGCTAGACCAGTCCAGACCACTTCGCATCCCGTCTTGTTCGCTTGCGCGATCACTTGACGCCCGCGAACGCTGCTTCGCTTGTCAGCGACCAGCCCAGCGCAGGGCCCAGTGGTACATCGCGATCGCCGCAGCGGCGCCTGCGTTGAGCGAGCGGGTCGATCCGTACTGGGTGATGGCAGCCAGAGCGTCGCAGACCTCCTGGATCTCCTCCGTCAGACCGGGCCCTTCCGAGCCGAACACCAGGCAGACCCGTTCGGGCAGCTGGAACGACTCCAGTGGCAGCGCGCCGTCGAGGTTGTCGACACCGATCGCCGGGTAGTGCTCCCGGGCCAGCCAATCCGCGAAGGATTTCACGCTGGCGTGGTGGTGGAGTTGGAGGTAACGATCGGTGACCATCGCCCCGCGGCGATTCCACCGCCGCCGACCGAGGATGTGCACACCCGCGACGTTGAAGGCGTTAGCCGTACGGATGACTGAGCCGATATTGAAGTCGTGCTCCCAGTTTTGGATGGCGATTTGGAGCGGGTGCCGGCGTCGATCCAGATCGGCGACGATCTCGGCAAGCTTCCAATATCGGTAGCGGTCGACCACGTTACGTTGGTCGCCGTGTTCGAGAAGGTCTGGATCCAGCCGCGGATCGGACGGCCACGGGTGTGGGTGGGGCCCGAGTCCCGAATCCCCGGAAGCTGCGGCGAGGTCATCCTCGCTTAGGAAACTCACAGTGCGCGACGGTACCGTTTTGATCCGTGACGCCACTCGAGGCGGCCGTGCTGACGCCGATGGTCCTGCCGACCTGGCTTGACCCGGAGCAGCTGATCCGGGCCGCGGGGCCGTACGCGCTGTGGGCGGTGGCCTTTATCGTCTTCGCCGAGTGCGGTCTGTTCGCGATCCTGCCGGGCGACTCACTGCTGTTTACCATCGGCCTGCTGACGGCGGCCGGTGTAGTCACGCAGCCGCTCTGGTTCGTGCTGTTGGTGCTGACCATCGTTGCTGTCGCCGGCAACATCAGCGGCTATGCAATCGGCCGGGCTATCGGCCCGCCGCTGTTCAAACCTCGGACGGGGCTGATGGGCAAGCTCTTCAAACCAGCCTATGTAGCAAAAACCCACAATTTCTTCGAGCGCTACGGGAGCCGAGCCCTCATTCTGGCCCGATTCGTCCCTCTTGTGCGGACCTTCGTCACACTGGTCGCCGGCGTGGGCAAGATGAACTTCCGGCACTTCATTACCTATACCGCGATCGGTGGTGTGATCTGGGTGTTCGGTGTCACCATCGCCGGCTATTTTCTCGGAAATGTTCCGTTTATTCGGAACAACATCGACGCCGTGCTAGTGCTGATCGTGCTTGTATCGCTGGTGCCGATGGGAGTGGAATACCGCCGGCACCGCCGTCAGGAGAAGACGGGATCGTCAACGAGCTAGTCCTCGCAACCGGATTGGGCCCCTAGTCCAAAGACCGGCTCTGTGGCCTTGTTTGGGGAAATGATGTCAGGCCATTTGTCCGGTGATGGTCAGCAGCTGTTCAAGATCATCGCCGTTAGGAACCCAAAGCCCATCTGCGGCGTTCTGCTTGACCTGATCGACCGAGGTGGCGCCAGCGATGACAGATCCGACGGTGGGCAGGGCGGCCAGACCGCCGATGGCGATCTTGGTCATGGTGACGCCGCGCTCCGCGGCGAACCGATCCAGCGCTTCGATCACGTCGAAGTCGGCATGCTCAAGGGCGTGCGTTTGATTGGCCAGCCTGCTCCCGCTCGGCGGCACCTCGCCACGCCGATACTTGCCGGTCAGCAGTCCGCGGGCTAGCGGAAAGTAGGGCAGCAGGCTCAGGCCGAGGTGCTCCAGAGCCGGGATGAGCTCCTCCTCGGCCGATCGGTCGAGCCAGGAGTACTCGTTTTGAGCAGTGATAAAAGCCTCGTAGCCGCCGGTGCGAGCAGTCCAATCGGCATCGATAACCTGCCAACCGCCGAGATTGGACGAACCGACATAGCGCACCTTCCCCTCGGCGACCAGTTCGGTCAATGCGGCCAGGGTTTCCTCGATCGGTGTGTTCGGATCGGGAGTGTGCAGCTGATAGAGATCGATCCAGTCGGTGTCCAACCGCCGGAGGCTCGCCTCGACCGCGATCCGGATGTAGCGGCGTGAGGCACGCGCGCCCCAGTCTGGACCGTTCGCACCCTGCATATCGCTCCCGAACTTGGTGGCGATGATCACTTCGGATCGCCGACCACCGAGTGCTTTGCCCAGCAAGGTTTCCGAGCCGCCGCAGTTGCCGTAGACGTCGGCTGTGTCGAATAGCGTGAGACCGGCGTCGATCGCCGCATGGACGACGTCAGGGACTTCCTCATCTGGCATCCGGGCGCCGAAATTGTTGCACCCCAGCCCCACGGTGGACACGGTCAATCCCGACCCGCCGAGCTGCGAATAGGTCATTTCAGCCGACACTGATCCCACCCCGGCTAAGCAGACGGGCCGCTACTGCCGCGAGGAGCTGGGAGGAGAGGCCTCCGGCGGCTGGTATCCACCAGGGGGCTGCGTGGACTCCGGTGGTGCAGCGTCCGGGGCCGAATAGCCGCCCTGCTGCCCGTACTGCTGGTATTGCGACTGCGACTGGTTGGGCGGCTGGTCGTACTGCGGCTGCTCGTATTGCTGCGGGTTGGGCAGGGCGTCGCTCGGTGCCCCGTACTGCACGGCAGGGTTCGACTGCTGTTGGGGCAGCTGGGTGGGCTCCTGCTCACCGCGGTAAGCGATCTCGCCGAAGTTAACGTCCGGCGCCTGGCGTACGGCCTGGTCGTTGACCTCGAAATAAGTCGCCTTCTGGAACTTGAACAGGTTGGCGATGATGTTCGACGGTACGGATTCGACCTTGGTGTTGTAGACCCGGACGTTCGCGTTGTAATAGCGGCGACCGGCGGCAATGCGGTCCTCGGTCTCGGCAAGCTGCCGCTGCAGCTCGAGGAAATTCTGGTTGCTTTTCAGGTCTGGGTAAGCCTCGACACTCACGATCAGGTTGCGAACGGCGCCCGACAGCGCTTCCTCGACGTCGGCGCGCTCCTGGCTCGGCAGGGCCCCTTCGCGCTGGGAGATCTGCTGGGCTTGGTTGCGCAGCCGGGTGACATCTTCCAGCGTGTTGCGCTCATGAGCTGCGTAGGCCCGAACGGTCTCCACCAGGTTGGGAATCAGCTCGTAGCGCCGATTTAACTCCACATCGACCTGCCGCCAGGACTCCTGAATGAGGTTGCGCGACTTGACGAAGCCGTTGTACGAGCCCATCGCCACCAGCGCGATGATGCCAACGATCACCAGCAGGATGATGATCACGGTGATGGCAGTGCCCATGAGGTCTCCTCGCAATCCGGGGTCGAGCCAAGTTCCAGCCTAACGGGTGACCGGACGCCAGAGCATCGGGCGCAAGCCGGCAACAACCTCAGGTGAGGCCGAGGTCCGACGCGCTGATTGCGAATCGATATGGCAGCCCGGCTTCCTCGATCCGCTCCCGAGCGCCCGTATCCCGGTCCACGATCACTGCGACACCGATGACGTTCGCCCCCGCTTCCCGCAGGGCTTCGACGGCGGTGAGCACCGAGTTGCCAGTCGTACATGTGTCCTCAACTGCCAGTACTTCACGTCCCAGCACGTCGGGCCCTTCAATACGCCGTTGTAAGCCGTGGGTCTTCTCAGTTTTCCGTACGACAAATGCGTCAATGTGCTCGCCCACTGCGGCGGCGGCATGCAGCATCGCAGTCGCGACGGGATCTGCGCCGCAGGTCAGCCCGCCAGCCGCATCGAAGTCCCAGTCGGCGACCAGATCGCGCATGACGCGCCCGACCACCGGGGCAGCCGCGCCGTTCATCGTGACCCGCCGCATGTCGACGTAGTAATCGGCCTCGAGGCCTGAGGCCAGGGTGACTCTGCCGGGTACCACGGCCAGTTGTCTGATCTGCTC